>NZ_KV821543.1:29493-52394 GCF_001815675.1 Neisseria sp. HMSC065D04 | reverse complement strand
CGTACTGGTTTAAAGTTAATCCACTATAAATCAAAAATTTGAGAGATATCGCGGATAAGATGAAAAAACATCTATCCTATTATCTCTGCGAATAGAGATAACGGCAGGCAAATACCCTACTTCTATTTCAATTCACATCAACAAAAAAGGAAGAAACCGAGGTTTCTTCCTTTTGCATTTAAGGTCAAATTTTAACCGCCGAAATCATCCAAGAGGATGTTTTCATCTTCTACGCCCAAGTCTTTGAGCATTTTGATGACGGACTGGTTCATGATTGGCGGGCCGCACATATAGAATTCGCAGTCTTCCGGTGCTTCGTGGTTTTTCAGGTGGTTTTCGTAAACCACGTTATGGATAAAGCCTGTGTAACCGTCCCAGTTGTCTTCCGGCAGCGGGTCGGACAAGGCGACGTGCCATGTGAAGTTCGGGAATTCTGCCGCGAGTTGGTCGAAGTCTTCAACATAGAACATTTCGCGTTTGGAGCGTGCGCCGTACCAGAAGGTGATTTTGCGTTTGGAGTTCAAACGTTTCAACTGGTCGAAAATGTGGGAGCGCATCGGCGCCATACCTGCACCGCCGCCGATGAATACCATTTCGGCATCGGTGTCTTTGGCGAAGAATTCGCCGAACGGGCCGGAGATGGTTACTTTGTCGCCGGGTTTGAGCGACCAAATGTAAGACGACATTTGTCCAGGAGGCGCATCGGGGACGCGCGGAGGCGGCGTGGCGATACGCACGTTCAGCATGATGATGCCTTTTTCTTCAGGATATGAAGCCATGGAGTAAGCGCGCAAAATCGGCTCGTCCACTTTGGAAACGTATTGCCACAGATTGTATTTGTCCCAGTCTTCGTGATATTCCTTAGGAATGTCGAAGTCTTTGTAGGCAACGGTGTGCGGCGGGGCTTCGATTTGAATGTAGCCGCCGGCGCGGAAGGGGACTTCTTCGCCTTCGGGAATGGCAAGTTTGAGTTCTTTAATGAACGTGGCTTTGTTGTCGTTGGAGATGACGGTGCATTCCCATTTTTTTACGCCGAACACTTCTTCGGGCACTTCGATGTCCATGTCGGTTTTGACATTGACTTGGCAGGACAGACGGCAGCCTTCGCGTGCTTCGCGTTTGCTGATGTGGGACAACTCGGTCGGCAGAATGTCGCCGCCGCCGCTTTTCACGACAACGCGGCATTGTCCGCACGAACCGCCGCCGCCGCAGGCGGAGGGGACAAAGATGCCTTGGCTGGCAAGCGCGCCCAACAGTTTGCCGCCGGCGGGCATAGTCAGCTCTTTTTCATCATTGACTTTGATGGTGATGTCGCCTTCACTCACCAACTTGGATTTGGCAAACAGAATCATCAGTGCCAAAGCCAAGACGATGACGGTGAACATCACGATACCTAAAATAATTTCCATGCCGAATCCTTTCTTATAACTGGATGCCGGAGAACGACATAAACGCCATCGCCATCAGGCCGGCGGAGATGAAGGTGATGCCCAGTCCTTTAAGACCTTTAGGAGCGTCCGAATATTTCATTTTTTCGGTAATGCCCGCCAAAGCGACAATCGCCAACATCCAGCCTAAACCCGCGCCGAAACCGTACACGACGGATTCGCCGAAGTTGTATTCGCGTTGCGCCATAAACGAAACAGCACCAAAAATCGCGCAGTTTACGGTAATCAGCGGCAGGTAGATGCCCAGCGCGTTATAGAGGGCGGGAACGAATTTGTCCAAGAACATTTCCAGAATCTGCACCAAAGCCGCAATCACGCCGATGAAGGTAATGAATTTCAGGAAGGTCAAATCCACGCCTTTGACAATCGCGCCGTCTTTGAGCAGCGAGTAAACGAGCTGGTTGGCAGGGACGGACAGGCCGAGTACGAAGGTAACGGCAACGCCCAAGCCGAATGCGGTGGATACTTTTTTCGATACTGCTAGAAAAGTACACATGCCCAAGAAGAAGGACAGCGCCATGTTTTCAATGAAGACGGATTTCACAAAAAGGCTTAAATAGTGTTCCATGTCTTATTCCTCCGCCTGTTCGGGTTTCCATGTACGCAAACCCCAAATCAAAAAGCCGATGATGAAGAACGCGCTCGGTGCCAGCAGGAAGAGGCCGTTGGTTTGATACCAGCCGCCGTCCTGCACGGTTTGGAAAACGGTGTAGCCCAAGAGTTTGCCAGAACCGATAAGCTCGCGGATGGTTGCGATGATAATCAGCATCATGCCGTAACCTGCTCCGTTACCGATACCGTCCACTAGGCTTTCCAGCGGCGGCTCTTTCATGGCGAAGGCTTCGGCGCGACCCATCACGATACAGTTGGTAATAATCAGGCCGACGAATACGGAGAGCTGTTTGGACAATTCGTAGGCATAGGCCTGCAATAATTGGTCAACCAGCGTAACCAGCGACGCGACAATCGCCATCTGCACGATAATGCGGATGCTGTTGGGGATGTAGTTGCGCACCAATGAGATGAAGAAGCTGGAAAAACCGGTTACCAAACTGACGGAAATACCCATCACGATGGCCGTCTGAAGTTTGGTGGTAACCGCCAGCGCCGAACAAATACCCAAAACCTGCAAGGCAATCGGGTTGTTGTCGATAAAGGGTGAAAACATTAAATGTTTCAAGCGTTTCATATCAGCCATTATTGTGCTCCTGCTGATTTCAATTTGTTCAGGTAGGGGATATAGCCGTTTTCGCCGAACCAGTAGGCAAACGAGCCTTGTACGCCTTTGGAAGTCAGCGATGCGCCGGAAAGGGCATCTACGCCATGTTCTTTGTCCGAGCTTCCGCCTTTGGAAACATGCAGGGCAAGTTTGCCTTGTTCGTCAAAGAGTTTTTTGCCGACGAATTTTTGTTGCCACAACGGATTGCCGATTTCGCCACCCAAGCCCGGAGTTTCGCCTTGGTCGTAGTAAGTGATGCCGTTGATGGTATTGCCGTCGGGTTGGATGGCGACGAAGCCGTACATGACCGACCACAGACCGTTACCGTGCATAGGCAGGATGATTTGGCTGACTTTACCGTCATCGCCTTTTACCAAATAAACTTCGGTGTATTTGGCGCGGCTTTTGATGCCTGCCAAATCGTCTTCAGGTTTGATTTGGATGCTTTGCGCGGGATCTTTGGCAGCAACGCGCGCGCTGAAATCTTTCGGCGCGTCTTTCACATATTCGCCGGTCGCCAAATCGACCACGCGCTGTTCGATGCGGTCGGCAAAGGTTTTGCTGATGTCGGTATTTTTATCGAGCAAACCGGCAACGCTCAGAATGTAGCTTTGTTTATCCTGAACCTTTTGTTTTTCCTGCACCGGTTTCAAGCCGACAACCGCGCCCGCCACGATGACCGAGCAAATCAGGCTGACCGCCAACACCACAATCAGCGTGCCGCTGAAGCTGTCTTTATCGAATTTCTTAGCCATTGCTGCGCGCCTTTCTGCGTTTGATGTTCGCTTGTGCAACGAAATAGTCGAAAATCGGGGCAAACAGGTTGGCAAACAGAATCGCCAACATCATGCCTTCAGGGTAAGCAGGGTTGACCACGCGGATCAACACGCACATCACACCGATAAGCGCGCCATACCACCATTTGCCGACATTGGTAAAGGAAGCGGAAACAGGGTCGGTCGCCATAAACAGCATACCGATGGCGAAGCCGCCGACGACCAGATGCCAGTACCAAGGCATGCTGAACATCGGATTGGTGTCCGAACCGATGACGTTAAACAGCGAAGACATGGTAATCATACCGATCATCACACCGGCAATAATGCGCCAAGAAGCGATGCGGGCAAACACGATAAACGCGCCGCCGATTAAAAGTGCCAAAGTGGATACTTCGCCGATAGAACCAGGCACGTTACCGATAAACGCATCCATCCAAGTAATGGATTTATCGGTAACGGCATTTTGCAGGCCGTCTGAACCGTGTGCCGCCCACTGAGCCAACGCAGTTGCGCCGGAATAGCCGTCAACCGCTGTCCAAACGGTGTCACCGGTAATGTTGGCGGGATAAGCGAAGAACAAGAAAGCACGGCCTGCCAGCGCAGGGTTCATAAAGTTTTTACCCGTACCGCCGAACACCTCTTTCGCAACCACCACGCCGAAGGTAATGCCTAAGGCGGCCTGCCACAGCGGCAGCGTAGGTGGAACGATTAAGGCGAACAAAATCGAAGTCACGAAGAAACCCTCGTTGATTTCGTGTTTGCGCACGGTGGCAAACAAGACTTCCCAGAAACCGCCGACGATAAATACGGTTGCGTAAATCGGCAGGAAGTAAATCGCGCCGAACAGCATTTTGCCCAACACGCCCGCTTCAGACGACATATTGATGCCCAAAGCGTTGGCAAGGGCGTAATGCCAGTCGTTGGCGATGCTTTGTTGCAGCAAATCAGGCGTTAACGCAGCGAATGCCTGCGCGCCGACATTGTACATACCGTAAAACATGGCGGGGAACAAAGCCAGCCACACCAAAATCATCATGCGTTTGGAGTCGAGCGCGTCGCGGACGTGTGCCGCTTTGCGCGTTACCGCACCGGATGTGTAGAAAATCGTCGCCGCAGATTCATAGAGGGCATACCATTTTTCATGTTTGCCACCCGGCAGGAAGTGCGGTTCGATTTTTTCCAGAAAATGTTTCAAGCCCATAATCAGCCTTCCTTCTCAATGGTTTCCAGCACCTTGCGCAACAGCGGGCCGTATTCGTATTTGCCCGGGCAGACGAAGCTGCACAAAGCGAGGTCTTCTTCGTCCAATTCCAAGCAACCCAAAGCCTGCGCGCTGTCGGTATCGCCGACGATTAAATCGCGCAGAAGCAAGGTAGGCAGGATGTCCAGCGGCATTACGCGCTCGTAAGTACCGATGGGAACCATGGCGCGGTCGCCGCCGTTGATAGCTGTCGTGAACTTGAAGAGTTTGTTTTTCAGGAAATGACCGAGGGTCGTACGCGTAATCGAGTATTTGTCCGGCTGCGGCGCAACCCAGCCGAACAGCTCTTTGCTGCGGCCTTCTTCGATAACGGAAATCTGATTGTGGTAGCGTCCCAAATAATCATGCGCGCCTTGTGCAATCGCACCGTTCAATACCGAACCGGAAATCACGCGGTTGTCTGCGTCAACCAATTCACCGGCGGTAAGTTGAGACACCTTCGCACCCAAAACGGTACGCAAGAGGCGCGGTTTGTTGACTTGCGGGCCGCCCAAGGCAACCACGCGCTCGGGATTCAGACGACCTGTTACGAACAAACGTCCGATCGCAATCACGTCTTGATAATTAATGGTCCAAACGGTTTTATTCGCACCGACAGGCTCGATGAAATGAATGTGCGTACCGCTCAAACCAGCGGGATGAGGGCCGCCGAATTCGTTTGTTTCAATATTGGCGGCGTTTTCAGACGGCACGTCCGCACCGGCTGCCTTACAAACATGGATTTTGCGTTCGGTCAGACGGCTCAACACCAGCAAACCTCGTCTGAAATCCTCGGTGGCTTCTTTGATCACGACCACAGGGTCTGCCGCCAGCGGATTGGTGTCCATCGCATTGACGAAAATGGCGAACGGCTCGGCATCGACGGCGGGAATTTTGCTGAACGGACGGGTACGCAGCGCAGTCCACAAACCGGATTGAATCAGATTGCGGCGCACTTCTTCGCCGCTTAAGTTTGCCAACGCATCGGGCGCGTAGCGTTCGAACTCGATTTCGTCATCGCCGTCAACGGCAATCACGACCGACTGAAGCACGCGCTTTTCGCCGCGGTGAATCGCAGCGATTTTGCCGGAAGCCGGCGCAGTAAACACCACGCCCGGATTTTTCTTGTCTTCAAACAGCACTTGGCCTTTTTTGACGGCATCGCCTTCCTTGACTTTCATCGAGGGGCGCATACCGGCATATTCTTCGCCAAGCAACGCGACTTCGGTAATGGCCGGACCGTCGTAAACGGCTTGCTCCGGTCTGCCCGCGATGGGCAGGTCTAGGCCTTTTTTGATTTTAATCATAGATTTGCATTACTTGTGATGAGTTAAACAGAATAAAATGTTTCAACTTTTCAGACGACGTTTGAAATGGCAAAGCATGGGGGAGGTCGTCTGAAAGTAAAGCCTTACTTACGGAAAACAACAATTAAATGAAAACTGTAAAACGTTTGATTTTAGCAGGAACAGTCCGCCTTATGTCAGATTTACGCAGATTTTTTCCAGCTTCCTGCCCCGAATCCCACGCAAAGCAGCCCTCCAATAAAATTACAAGATATTGATGCCCAAAATTAATCCCTTCGAAACAAGCGGCAGAATACAAAAAGGTCGTCTGAAAACCGATGAAAAGAATCAGGTTTTCAGACGACCTTTCGAAGTTTAGGAATCAGAACAACTGCCAAACGAAGAAGATCAGCGTGTGCAGTATAAACAGCGGGATCAACACCCCCACTGACCACATCATATAACCGAAGAAAGTCGGCATCGGTACGCCGCGCTGCTCGGCAATCGCTTTAACCATAAAGTTCGGCGCATTGCCGATATAAGTGAGCGCGCCCATAAACACCGAACCCATGGATACTGCCAACAGCGAATGGAACAGATGCCCCGTCATCAGCGCCTGAGCATCGCCGCCCGCCATATTGAAGAATACCAGATAAGTCGGCGCATTATCCAAAAATGCGGACAACAAACCGCTCATCCAGAAATACATCGTATTAATCGGATTGCCCGAAGCGTCATGCACCAACGACACTACCGCCCCCAGCGCACCCGCCTCGCCTGCCTTCAAAATCGCCAAAACAGGAGAAATCGTAATGAAAATACCTAAAAACAGTTTGCCCACTTCGGCAATCGGGTCGAAATTGAATTCATTGCCCGCCCTGACCTGTTTGGGCGTAATCAGCAGCGAAACCATGGTCAGAACCAGCAAAATCACATCGCGCACCAAGTTTTGCAACGCATAGTGGCTGCCTAAAATCTCAAACCCCGGATGATCGGGCTTCCACAAGCCGGACAGCAAAACCGCACCGACCACGCCCGCCAGCAGCAGGAAATTCCATTTGCCGGCAATGCGCAAATCTTCATCGGCTTCCTCTTCCTGCCGAATCTGCTCCACATTGGCTTCACGCGCGTGATAACGGCTGTCGATAATATAAAACACCAGCAACAGCACCACCGTACTGATCAATACGGGCATCAACATGTGTTTCACCGTCCACATGAAATCCACGCCCTTCAAGAAGCCTAAAAACAGCGGAGGATCGCCCAACGGCGTCAGGCCGCCGCCGATATTTGCCACCAAAAAAATAAAGAATATAACGACATGCACCTTATTCTTGCGGTAATGGTTTGCCTTAAGCAGCGGACGAATCATCAGCATTGCCGCACCGGTCGTCCCCATAAAGGAAGCCATCACCGTCCCCGCTGCCAGCAGCCCGGTATTCAGCGCAGGCGTACCATTGAGCTTACCCCAAACCAAAATTCCGCCCGAAATCGTGTATAAAGCCAAAAGCAGCAGGATAAACGGGATATATTCCTCAACCAGCGCATGGGCAACCGTATGCACACCCGCCCCGAAACCGAACACAACGGCGAACGGAATCAAAAACAGCAGCGTCCAAAACGCTGTAATCTTGCCGAAATGGTAATGCCAGGTATGCGCAAAAAAGAGCGGACCCAACGCGATAGACAAAAGAATCAACGCAAACGGCGCACCCCAAAACAGACTGAGCGTCGCGCCGTCAAAATCAGCGGCGTGAGACACAGCGGGAAGCAGGATGAGGGATAGAATTGGTAAGCGGCGCATTGTTTTTCCTTGTTTTTCTTAGTTTTTCTTATGGACGAAAAGCCTAAACAAACACATCCGCACAATGCCGTGAAATCAAACAAAAACGTCTGCAACCAACCTTGGCATCAAGCGGCGGAGTGTTGCCATATGTAAACCTTGTTTGATTGTAAGTGAAAACCCCGCCCCAAACCAGTCAAAATAACCGACCGCCCTACCTTGTTTCTCAATATTCAATCCCCTATTCCACCATGTCTGCCGAATCAGATTTTCAAAATCCTTTTGAAAATAAAATGCTAGGTCAAAACAATGTAAACTATCAAAATATAACTTTAGATTTATTTTTCCAAACATTTACACTCAGCCCACTGGACAGGAAATCATCGGTCGCCGAAATCCACTTTCCACCCAAGGCAGCAAACCACAGGCAAGACAAGTCTACTGCGGCAGTGCAACCCAAATGATCAATATAAAGCCGGTCGGCAATAGCAGACACATTATCTTTTTCAGACGACCTTGTAAGCGGAATAATTTATGATACAATACGCCCCTACTCTTGAACGGGTCTGTAGCTCAGGGGTTAGAGCAGGGGACTCATAATCCCTTGGTCGTGGGTTCGAACCCCACCGGACCCACCAATCAAATCAATGCCTTGCGTAAGCAAGGTATTTTTTCATGTCGCAATTGTGTCCAATTTGTGTCTGAAATCGCCCGATTCCGTCCAATACCGCAGCATGCGCCTGCAGATGTTCCGCCGACAAATTCACTAAATCATTCCCTGCCTGATTTGCCTGCATCAGGGCAAACCCATGCAGCTCCTAGTGCCAATCTAGTGCAATCTAATCAAAACGTCGTCTGAAAATCGAAATTCGTTTTCAGACGACGTTTTATGAGAAATGCAGCGAATCTCTTTCACCTTCTCCAAAAAACTCAATCTCCTCCTTCGTTCCTCCCCTCTTCTCCCGCCAAGCCGTGCAACAACAACCCCAATACGTCCTGCGGCAGCTTTTGCGGCGCAGCGGCATAAAGCGCGGCCAGTTGCGGATGGCGCATCAATATATCCGCCTGACGGATGAACAGGTCGATGAGTTCCACCGGCAAATCGGGCTGGATCAGGCGGCGTTGTTGCAGAGTGTGGAAGAAACCGCGCATAAAGGCGTATTTTTCTTCGTTCAATTCGTGGAAAAACCGCTCCAGCTCCAAATCGGTGTTCTCTTCGATGTCGCGCAGGAAGGCGGCGGAATAAAGCTCGTCGAACGATTGCCGTTGCAGGGCGAAAACGGCTTCGGCGGCTTCGCGCAGGCTGCATTGCCGTGCGAGCAGCACCTCAAATTCGGCACGGACGCGGTTTTTCTGCTCGGTAACGATTTCCTGCAAGAGCGCGTTTTTGCCGCTGTAATGTTTGTAAAAGGTAACGCGGCTGACGGCGGCCTCGGTACAGATTCCGCCTACGGATACGGCGGAAAAGCCGTGTTCGCGGAACAGGCGGCGGGCGGTGTCGGCGATGGTTTGTTGTTTGCTGGCAGTCATGACGGTAGGAAGGTTTTGATTTTGTTCATAAAGGGTTTTCATTAAAGTTATCCGCAAGTCGGATACTCATCATATTTCCCCACGGCGGCAATGGCAATATGGCGGTGTTTCAGACGACCTCTTTCCTTGTCCCTCCTCTCTGCCCTACAGATGAAGGCTGTCGGATGCTTAGCAGGCCAAATTCATCAAGACCACAGAATCGCCCTCCCCCAACCTTCTCCCGCCGAACGGGAGAGGAAATTGTTTTTAAGATGGTTGGCTATAAAAGGGGGGAAGTAAAGTGAATGATAAACACTTGCATTCCTGTTTTTTGTTTCTTATGCTTTACATTAATAGTTTGTTTTATGTAAATGTGTAAACAACAAATATTTGCATACTGCCGGAGCGGTTGGGTTGTCTGATGTTCAATCCGCCCTGACGTATGTCGTCTGAAAGGATAAAGAAATGCAGAAACACACCCTCCGCCGCCTGCCGCTGCTGCTTGCCGCCGCCTTTGCCTCCGAATGGATTCATGCCGCCGATGCGGCGCAAAACGCGGAACAGGTGCAGTTGGAAGAAGTCGTCGTAACCGGCGAACGCACCAACCGCAGCGGCTTTGAAACCGCCACGTCCAACCGCGTCTTCACCGCGCCGAACATCGACCGCAGCGGCCACAACCTTTCCGCGACCGACCTGCTCAAACAGACCGTAAACACGGTGGATTTGGGCAGCGGCAACGATTTGCCGACCGTGCGCGGCGTGGACGGTTCGGGCCCCGCCGTCGGTGCGGTGGCGTTTTTCGCGGGCACGCGGCCGCGCCTGAACCTGTCCATAGACGGCCGCTCCGCCACTTACAACGAATTCGCCTTCGGCACGCAGTCGCTGTGGGACATGCAGCAAGTGGAAGTCTTGCGCGGGCCGCAAAGCCATGTACGCGGGCAGAACGCGGTGGCGGGCGCGGTGGTGATGCGTTCCAAAGACCCGACCGACGAATGGGAAGGCGCGCTGCGCTTGGGTTTGGGCAACTAGAAAACGCGCAACATCGCCGGCGTAGTGTCCGGCCCGATTGTAAAAAACAACCTTGCCTTCAGATTGAGCGCGGAGCGGCAGCAACGCGAAAGCTACGAGCCGTTCGTGTCCTATGAGCCGACCGGCAACCCGCGCCGCGTGGAAAACACCAACGTGCGCTTCAAACTCCTGCTCACGCCCGAAAACCATCCCGATTTTTACAGCCGCCTGACGCTGAACCACATCCGTTCGCGCGCGCCGCAAAACGAAATCATGGGCAACACCGCCAGCCGCCGTTTTTTAAAAGAAAAGCCCGTGTTCGTAACCGGCTCGACATCGGGCATCTGGGACGTATCGTGGCAGCTTAACGACTATCTGAAACTGGAAAACAAACTGGTTTACGGCCGCTACCACAACGAGCGGCTGCACCTGCCGATGACCGTCAGCCCGCAAGGCGTGCCCGCCGAACTCAAAGGCCGCGAACTGCAATGGGAGCCGGTATTGCATTTTTCCAACAAAGGCCGTCTGAAAGGCCTTGCCGGACTGCACTACTTCCGCAGCAAACAAGACGAATGGGTAGATATCCGCAGCGTCGGCGGCCGCAACACCTTTGACGACCGCAACAGCGTGCGCGCCCTGTTTGCCGAAACCACATACAGCCCCAGCGAAAAATGGGACATCACGGCCGCCGCCCGCATTGAAAAAGAAACGCACAAACGAAGCGGCGGCAGCGGCGCGCTGCACCTCAATTTAGATAAAGGCCAGACCGTGTTCCTGCCCAAAATCGACATCGCCTTCAAACCCACCGACCAATGGGTCAGCGGCATCAAAGCCGCGCGCGGCTACAACCCCGGCGGCGCGGGCATCACCTTCGGCCGCCCCGTCGTAACCTACACTTATGAGCCCGAATATGTGAACAACTACGAGTGGTACACCCGCTGGCGCAGCGCAGACCGCCGCCTGCAACTCTCCGGCAACCTGTTCCTGAACCACTACCGCGACATGCAGCTCCCCTTCTATCTCGGCACCAACTCCGTCGTCATCCGCAACGCCAAAAAAGTCCACACCTACGGCGCGGAACTCGCTGCCGACTGGCAGGCGACCGACAGCCTGAAACTCACCACCGGACTGGGGCTGCTTAACACCAAAATCAAAAGCTATCCCGACAGCGGCATCGAAGGCAACAAACTCGGCCGCGCGCCAAAATACACCGCCAACATCGGCGTGAAATACCTGAACGACAAAGGCTGGGAAGCCGGCGGAGACGTGCGCTTCTACGGCGGCTACTACTCCGCCGCCGACAATGCCGAATCAGGCAAAATCGGCGCATACAACCAAGTCAATCTCTACACCGCCTACAACTTCAAACAAGGCCGCGTCTCACTCTACGCCGACAACGTGCTCAACCGCCGCCGACCCATATTCATTTCCAGCGCCGACCGCCAAGACGCACTCTACCAACGCCCCAGAAGCGTGGGCGTGAGCGCGGAATGGAAGTTTTAGGCGTGGCTGAAATGATGGAAGCCGTCTGAAACTATCGTAGGTCGGGCATCAATGTCCTACCTACGGTTACTGGAATAACGAAGGTCGTCTGAAACGATCGTAATGACCGGCACAAGAAGTCTAATCATCAACAATATCCAACCTGCACCCAACCCCAAAAACACCCAAAGGAACCCCATGCACTACTTCACCCCCGCCAAAACCCTGCCCGAAGGCACCATCTACCTGACCGACCTGACCCACGTCGCCGATTTCGCCGACTGGCTGGCCGAATTCGAAACCCTGTTAAACCAAAACCGCCGCTTTGCCACCGTCTGCACCCCGATGCGGCGGCAGGTGAGCGACGAACAGCGCATTGCCGACCGCAAAACCTACATCGAATGGATAAAGGCACACCGGCCGCAGCTCGCCGAATGCTGCGCCGCCATGCTCCTCATCGAACCCGACGCGGCGCAACTGGCGTTCTTCCGCGAACAATCGTCCAAACTCGCCCCCGCGCTGGGCGTGAACTACATCGTCGAAGCCGACGAGCAAACCGCCCTGCTGCGGGCGGAAGAAGCGTTGAAGGTCGTCTGAAAACAGAATCCGTACTCCGGCAGCGGCTTTATAGTGGATTAACTCTAAATCAGGACAAGGCGACGAAGCCGCAGACAGTACAGATAGTACGGAACCGATTCACTTGGTACTTCAGCACCTTAGAGAATCGTTCTCTTTGAGCTAAGGCGAGGTAACGCCGTACTGGTTTAAAGTTAATCCACTATATCATTCAGCCTTGCCTGCCCGATACGGATTTGAGCAAACCGACATTCTTTTGATAGCATGGGAAAACTCGGCAACCGACTTTCAGGAGTACAAAAATGTCATTTACCACAATCATTTATGCCCATCCCTACGATCAAAGCTTCAATCACGGCATTTTGCGGCGCGTGCAGCAACTGTTGGACGAAAAAGGCGAAAAATACCAACTGATCGACTTATACGCAGACGGCTTCAACCCCGCCTACACCAAAGAAGAGCTTGCCCTGTTCAACCAAGGCAAAGCCCTTGACCCGCTGGTTTTGCATTATCAGGAACTCTTAAAAACCACCAACCGACTGATTTTTATCTTTCCGATCTGGTGGGCGGACATGCCCGCCATCGTCAAAGGATTTGAAGACAAAGTTTTCCTGAAAACATTCGCCTACGTCCCCACTGCCACAGGCCTGAAAGGCAACCTATCCCACATCAAAGAAGCACTTGTCATCAGCACGTCTACCGCCCCCACATGGTATCTGAAATGGTTTGGCGGCAACGGCATCGGCAAAGCGATGGTGGGGCACACGCTCAAAGGTATCGGTATCGCCAAACGCCGTTGGCTCAACTTCGGCAATATGGACAAATCCGCCGCTGAACAGCGGCAGGCGTTTTTGGCAGATTTGAGCCGAAGCGTTTAATCTTCAGACGGTCTATTACTTCACCGCCGAATTTCCGCCGTCCGCAAACAACGCCGTACCCGTTACAAAACTGCCCATCGGGCTGACGAGGAACAAAATCGCGGCGGCGATTTCTTCGGGTCGGGCGATGCGTTTGACCGCATGCAACCCTTCCGCCCATGCCCGCTGCTGCGGGTCGGTAGTCATCATTTCCGTATCCGTACCGCCGGGAAGCAGGGCATTGGCGCGGATACCTTGGGCGGCATAATCGGCGGTGATGCCTTTTGCCAGAGCAGCAAGTGCGGCTTTGGCACAGCCGTAGGCGGTTTTGTTCGGCAGGGCACAACTGGTGCCGACAAAGCTGGACGTGAACACAATCGATCCACCGCCGCGTGCGAGCATAGCGGGAATTTGGCTGCGCGCGCCCAGAAAGGCAGCAGTCAGGTTTCCGTCCAGCGTTACCCGCCACTCTTCGGGCGAAAGTTCCGCCAAGGGTTTGTACGCTCCGATGATGCCTGCGTTGTTCACGGCGATATCCAAGCTGCCGAACTCTCGCTCTGCCGCATGGACGACGGCTTCGTGCGTTTCAGGCAGCACTGCGTCACCTGCCACGGCAACAGCCCGTCCGCCGCGTGCGCGTATCAGTGCGGCGGTTTCTTCCAGTTTGTCGGCACGGCGGGCACATAAGACAACGTTTGCGCCGTGCTCCGCCAACAGCAGTGCAACCGCGCGACCGATACCCGACGACGCGCCGATAACGGCGGCGGTTTTATTGTTCAAATTCAATAAGCTTGACATAACGTTCCTTACATATGCGGTTAAAGACGATGCAAGTTTAAGGAAGCCGCGATATAAAGACGACCCGATTATTGATGAATTTCAGACAGACAAACAATCTTTCCATCAACAATCGGGTCGTTTCTTGTCGGCTTTCAGGCTATCCTATCCCATACAACGACAGGATAATTTATGAACTTAAATCAAACCCGCCAATTCCTCCGCATTGCCCGCGCCATCGAATACCTTTACGACCATGCCGCCGAGCAGCCCGATTTGGCACAGGTGGCGGCGGCAGTGCACGTCAGTCCCGAACATTTGCAGCGCGAATTTTCCGCATGGGCGGGCATCAGTCCGAAAAAAATGCTGCAACACATCAGTATCAGCCGTGCCAAAGAAGCCCTGAAAAACAGCGAAAGCGTGGCGGAAGCGGCGCATTGCGGCGGACTGAGCGGCACGGGGCGGCTGCACGACTTATTTGTCGGCATCGAAAAAATGACTCCGGGTGAATACAAAAACGGCGGCGCAGGCCTGCAAATCCATTACAGCCTGATTCCCGGCCCCTTTGGCGACCTGTTGGCAGCAGCAACAGACAAAGGCATCTGCTTCATGCGTTTTTCAGACGACCCCTCCGCCGCACTGGACGAATTGCGCGCTGAATATCCGAACGCCCGACTAATCGGGCAGGAAACCGCGTTCCACCGCCAAGCCGCCGACATCTTCCGCACCCGGTGCGGCCGCATTACCCTGCACATCAAAGGCACGCCCTTCCAGCTCAAAGTCTGGCAGGCGCTGCTCAATATTCCCGCAGGCAGCCTGCAAAGCTACGGCACAGTGGCGCAGGCCGCCGGTTCGCCCAACGCCGCGCGCGCCGTAGGGACGGCCATCGGGCAGAATCCCGTTGCATTACTCATTCCCTGCCACCGCGTCATCCGCGAAAACGGCATCATTGGCGGCTACCGCTGGCAACGCGGGCGCAAAATGGCGATATTGGCTCACGAATTGGGAGACGCTGATGACGCTTGACCTCTTCCCCGAAACCGCCAACCCGCACGCCAACCTTCTGCCCTACGACGGCATCGTCAGCGATTTCGGACGGATTTTCACCGCCGCCGAAGCTGACCGTTATTTTGAAATTTTGCAGCGTGATATTCCCTGGCGGCACGACGAAGCCGTGATATACGGCAAACACATCATCACCGCCCGCGAAGTCGCGTGGTACGGCGACACGTCCTACAACTACGGTTATTCCGGCGCAAACCGCATCGCCCTGCCGTGGGATGGCGTCTTGCCCGAACTCAAAAACCACGTGGAAGCCGCCATCGCCGACATCTGCCCCACCCGCTTCAACTCCTGCCTGCTCAACCGCTACAACAACGGCAACGAAGGCATGGCGTGGCACAGCGATGAAGGACAAGGTCTAGCCAAAGACAGTGCCATCGCCTCCCTCAGCCTCGGCGCAACGCGCAAATTCGCCTTCAAACACAAAGAAAGCAAGGAAAAACGCGAAATGTGGCTGGAACACGGTCAGCTCATCGTCATGCACGGCGAAACGCAGAAACACTGGCTGCACACCATCCTGAAAAGCACCCGCATCCAAGAGCCGCGGATTAATCTGACGTTTCGGGTGATGAAAGGATAAAAAGGGGCTGCTTTTTTCCATTTCAGACAGCCCCCGAAAGTCGTCTGAAAAACTACTTGAAAATGTAAAACAGAAGAGCCGTAGGTCGTCTGAAACGTTTTTTCAGACGACCTACCGCACCCACATCATTCCCGTACGCTCGCAATAGGGAGCCATCCATGTCCCAACAAACCCCTGCATCCCCCGCCCCGCGCGACTGGCTGCTGCTTATCGGCGGCAGCACCTACAAATTCACGCTGACCGGTTTTTATCTGGTCGCGCTGGTCGCTATTTTGAAAAACCACGGTTACAGCCTGAACCAACTGAGCTGGATACATTTAATCGGCGGTATCGAAGCGGCGAAGGTGTTGTTTGCCGCGCTGATGGAGCGGCGGCCGGCGGGGCGGTTCGGTCGGTTTCGCGGCTGGCTGCTGGCGGCGACGCTGGGGCTTTCGGCAGTGTTCGGGCTGATGGCCTGTACCGACATCACGCAGAACTTCGCGCTGCTTTTGACCTGCTGCGTACTGCTCTCGGCGATGTCGGCGGTGTACGGCTGCGCGATGCTGGGCTTGTCGTGCATCGTTCTGCCGCACCGCGAACGCGGTTTCGGCGGCGTGATTCAGACGATGGCGGCGCGCGGCGGCAAGATGATCGGCGGTGCACTGGTGTTGTGGCTGTATCAGGAATACGGGCAGACTGCGGCAGCGGGCTTTATGCTGGCGTTCAGCCTGCTGATGCTGCTGCAACTCTTGTACTACCGCGAGCCGGAAAGCCCGACGGCGCAAGGCGGTTTGACGGCGTTGGCGGCGCGGCTGGTCTCCTTTTGGCGGCGGCCTGAAACGGGCTGGCGGTGGCTGGTTTTGCTGTTTGCCGTTGCCGCGCCGTATGCGTTTGCGGCGGCGACTTTTGTGCCCAAGCTGGCGGATTTGGGCTTCACCCCGAAGCAGACGGGCGGGATTCTGGCGGTGGGTATTCCTGTTGCCTGCCTGATTGTAACGCCGCTGTCGGGCTGGTTTTCGCGCAATTATCCGCACCGTAAACTCGTGTTCCTACTCTACGCACTGCAACTGCCGCTTTTGGCGTCCATGACCGCCATCGACGCACTCGCCCGCGTCCACCCTTGGTTGCCGCCCGCACAAATCATCGCCCTGAGCCTGAGCTACACGCTGCTGCTGCCGGTGATACTGGCGTTGGTAATGGACAAATCTGACCGCACCACCGCCGCACTCGACAGCAGCCTGCAATTTTCTGTGGTTCTGCTCGGCAGTTACGCGGCCGGTTTCGCCGCCCTACGGCTGGCAAAGGCGGTCGGCTATGCCGATGCGTACTGGGCGGCGGTGGGCCTGGCCGTATTGGCGGGCGGGCTGCTGCATGCGTGCCGAAGTCTGTTTGATTCAGACGAGCCGTCATGAAAATCCCGTACCTTCGTATTTGAAGTGCAACGGTTTCCCGAATAAAAACAGGACACATCATCTACAACCCTTCTGAGCGATCCCCACTTTCAGACGACGTTTCCTTTTAAATCGAAATAGAACTTTTCAGCGGTTGCATTGCCTATTATGTTTTACCGTTCAAAATGACAGACCATTTCAAAAGGAACATATTAAATGTCAGAAACTGTTACCTACGATCCCTCCCGCTACGGTGCCAAAGCCGCATACACGACTTATGAAGCCGACCAGGGTACACTCTCAGCAGGTGCAACAGTCAAAAAAGCCTCTTCCACACACTCCACTGCCCACGAAGCCAGCAAACAGTCTTACGTTGACCTGCCGGCCAATGCCGCCGTTTCGTTTACAGCAAAAGCGGATGCGGATGCCGCCACCCTCCGCTATACCGTTCCCGACGGGGCAACCGGCAAAGTTGAAATCCAAGTAAACGGCAAACCCGTAGCCAACCTCGATTTATCATCAAAACACAACTGGCAGTATTTGGAAAATTATGAACACCACAAAGGCGAAGACATCAAAATCCACGATACGCCTGCTGCCGACCGTGTCGCCCGCTTCCAGTTCGACGAAGTGGGTACGCTGTTGAAAAATACATCCATCCAAAGCGGCGACACCGTCACCATCGTCAACCAATCAGGCAACACCCCGGTCGGTATCGACTTTGTTGAATTGGAAAAAGCCCCTGCCGCAATCAAACAGCCCGCAAACAGCGTCAGCATTACCGATTTCGGCGCAAAAGCAAACGACGGAATCGATGATTCGAAAGCCCTGACAGCGGCAATCGAATCGGCAAAAACCTCCGGAAAATCCGTTTACATTCCCGAAGGGCAGTTTGATTTCGACCACCAGCTCCACATCTATGCCCCTAAAGGAATCAGCATCGGCGGTGCCGGCAGGTGGCATACCAAACTGCATTTCACGAGCGAGGAACCGCCCGTTTTTGAAAACGGTACAGTGAAAAAAGGCGGCGGCATCGTGTTTGAACATGGCAGCAACAATATTGATTTCGGCAATCTGTCGATGGATTCAAATTTGACATCCCGTTTCCACCAACAAGCCAACTACAAAGGCATTTCCGGCACCTTGGGCAAAGGCTCGTCCATCCACGACATCGCCATTGAGCATTTTGAAGTAGGCATCTGGACCGGCGATTACGCCAAAGTGGACAATGAACACCCACTGCACTACACAGACGGGCTGACCGTCTCCAACGCCCTCATCCGGAACAATCTCGCAGACGGCATTAATTTTGCGCAGGGAACCAGCCATTCGACCGTCATCAATTCCAACATCCGAGGCAACGGCGACGACGGCCTGGCGACATGGTCGAGCATTGCAGACCAAACAGAATCCAAAGTAGCCGAAAACAACCGTTTTCTGAACAACACCGTCGAACTTGGCTGGCGCGCGGCAGGTATCGGCATCTTCGGCGGCGCCGGACATGAAGTAGCCGGCAACCTGATTCGCGACAATGCCGCATGGTCGGGCATACGCCTCAACACCGTTTTCCAAGGACACAATTTTGACCTGAACAAAAAAGGTATTTCGGTTCGGGACAATCTGTTAATCGGCAACGGCACCCGAACCGACACATACGGACGCGAAAAAGGCTCTATCGACTTTGAAGAAGAGCATGGCGCAATCAAAAACGTCAAAGTCGAAAACAACATCATCGCCGACAGCCTGTCCGACACAGCCATCACTAAAACATTGCCGATTTCAAACGGCAAAGGCATCGCCCTATCCGGCAACAACATCATCGGAAATGCGGCGGTTTCTGCCCCGTCCGCCGTTGATCATCCGGAAAAAGTTACCTCCATTACCCGTCAGGAACTCAGCAATATTCCCGATCAAAATTATTATTACGCCAACGAAACCACCGGCTTCAAATCCGTCAGCGTTACCTATATTACAGGCACGGCAGGCAGCGACAGCATCAAAGGCACAGACGGCATAGACCATATTGACGGCAAAAGCGGCGACGACAACATTTATGCCGGTGGCGGCAACGATACCGTATTCGTCAGCGGTGGAACCAACTTCATCAGTGGCGGCGATGGCGACGATATCGTCAGAGGCGGCGACGGCAGAGATACCGTCAATGGAGATTCGGGAAACGATGTGATTTTCGGCAACGGTGGAGACGACCATCTCAATGGCGGGGCGGGCAATGATACGTTGTTCGGCGGCGAAAACAACGATGTCTTTTATGGCGAGTCGGGCAAAGACGTACTGTATGGCGGCTCCGGCGACGACTTACTGTTTGGCGGTTTAGACGACGATATCCTGTATGGCGGCGCAGGGAATGATACCTATGTCTTCTGCTTCGGAGAGGGACATGACACCATTTCCGACAATCACGGCAACAACGCCCTTCAATTCGGACAAGGCATCGCCGTCAAGGATTTGCATATCAATGCAAGCACCGACGCAAGCGGGGCAATCGATTGGGAAATCACCATTGCCAATTCAGGCGGCAAAATCACCATCGACAACCAATATCTCAAAGACAGCAACACCGCTTCTGTCGGAGAATTCCGATTTGACGAAGGGACATTTACCGTAGAAACCCTGCTGGATAAACTGTCGGCAAGCGGTCAAACCGGCGGGTTTGAAACGGTCAACAACGGAGTCGGCAGCTTTAGTTACACTGCCGATACGGCAAACGTGCAGCACTACGATGCCGTAACGCAACCGGCAATTTTATAGCGGCAGGTGGAAATTCAGAACCGGCGTGGTTTGGTTCTGACTTCCACGCCAACCCCGCAGGATATTAGGCTGCTGTAACAGTATGCCGAAGTCAGGCTGAAATGTTCACGCTATCCGTATAAACAAGAGGTCGTCTGAACCGGTTTTCAGACGACCTCTCTCAATTTTTAGCACAAAATATCTTTTTTTACACATTTTAATTTAAATCATTTCTCAAATCATAGCCATTTAAAAAATTCACGCCAAAAGCTTATCGTTCTACGCACCATCCATGCGTTATTTTCCGCCGCGTCCGCCATCCAGTATTATCCCCGACTACGCTTTGTTACAATTCAGCCAATTTTATTTCTCGACATATCCCGCTATGAGTCATTCATCCTCTTGGTCTTCCAAAATCGGTTTCGTCCTTGCCGCGGCAGGCTCTGCCATCGGTTTGGGCGCGATTTGGAAATTCCCTTATACCGCTGGTACGAACGGCGGGGCAATTTTTGTCCTTCTGTTTGTCATCTTCACGATTATCGTGGCGTTGCCGGTACAGCTTGCCGAGTTTTATATCGGGCGCACAGGCGGTAAAAACGCCATCGATTCGTTCAAAACCCTGCGTCCCGGCTCGCTTTGGCCTTGGGTCGGCAGGATCGGTGTGGCGGCGTGCTTCATTTTATTGTCGTTTTACAGCGTAGTCGGCGGCTGGGTTTTGAATTATGTCGTACACAGCTTCACCGGCGAAATTGCCCCGAACGTTGATTTTGGCGCCCTATTCGAAAAAACAATTTCCAACCCGACAAGCTCGATTCTTTATCAAGGGCTGTTCATGCTGATTACCATTTGGGTGGTCAAAGGCGGAATCTCTGACGGCATTGAAAAAGCAAACCGCTATCTGATGCCTGCTTTGTTTATTTTGTTTATCGTTTTGGCAATCCGCTCGCTGACCTTGCCCGGCGCGATGGAAGGCGTCAGTTTTTTATTGAAACCGGATTGGTCGAAAATCAAATCGGAAACGATGCTGACCGCGCTGGGTCAGGCTTTCTTTGCGCTGAGTATCGGCGTATCGGCAATGATCACCTACGCCTCGTATTTAGGTAAAGATCAGGATATGTTCCGCTCGGGCAATATCATTATGTGGATGAACCTGCTGGTATCGCTGCTGGCAGGCCTGGTCATCTTTCCGGCGGTATTCGCATTGGGCGCCACGCCCAGCCAAGGTCCCGGTCTGATTTTCGTGGTCTTGCCTGCCGTATTCATGAAAATTCCGTCCGGCAACTATCTGTTTGCCGTGTTCATGATGTTGGTTGTCTTTGCTACGCTGACTTCAGCGTTTTCCATGCTGGAAACCGTGATTGCGGCAACCATCCGCCAAGATGAACGCAAACGCAGCCGGCACACTTGGGTTATCGGCATTGCCATCTTTATTGTCGGCATCCCTTCTGCCCTATCATTCGGCGTATGGAGCGATGTGCTTATTTTCAATAAATCTATTTTTGATTTATGGGACTACATTATTACTGCCATTATTATGCCGCTATGCGCATTAAGCATCTCCATCTTTACCGGCTGGATTCAAGACAGGCAATCCGTTTTGACCCATGCCGGCATGGGCAGTACTGTACCAAAAACGCTTCTATATCTGTGGCTGGGTGCGTTGCGCTACATCGCTCCGATTGCCATTATCGTGGTCTTCATCAATTCTCTTCAAATCATCTGATTTGCCACTATTTTTGGCAAATAAAAAAGGACGGAATGCAAACCGTCCTTTTTTATGACTCATCACCTTATCCCTCATCCTCAAACAAAAAACCGCTTTGCGCCTCTCCACCGACTTCGGGCGCTGCCATGGCATCGAGCTGGCGGTTGCAGATTTTGGTTTTCCTCATACTGAGAAGACGCATGACCTGATGCTTTTGATCATCGGTCATTTTTTGCCAATAAAGCCTTTCTTCGCGGCTGCGCAGGCAGCCTTTGCAATAGCCTTTGGCATTGGCTTCACAGACGCCGATACAGGGGCTGGGGATGGGGAAAAAATCAGGTTGTTCCATATTTTTAAAGCGTTTGAGACAAAAGACCAGACAAACCAAAATTGCAGACTGCTTTCGCTTCCGTCTGAACACGATCAGTGCATCCGGCAGGATTCCTACCAATATCCAAGTGAGTTGGTCATTTCAATAAGTTTATATCTGCCACCCTAGGCATAAAAACCCTAAGAGAAACCATAAATATATCGCAGAAGAAATCAGTATCTTCCCTATCCTCAGATTTTTCCAATACAACCCAAGTGAAAGCACCGCAAAAATCAAAGGAAGTCCAATA
This sequence comes from Neisseria sp. HMSC065D04, assembly GCF_001815675.1. Taxonomy (NCBI): domain Bacteria; kingdom Pseudomonadati; phylum Pseudomonadota; class Betaproteobacteria; order Neisseriales; family Neisseriaceae; genus Neisseria; species Neisseria sp. HMSC065D04. Next base: position 30,345 of record NZ_KV821543.1, on the reverse strand, counting down.
TAAATATAATATTTCAGCCGACCTAATTCACTGAATACGTTTATAGCAGAGTAGAGACCGACAAATCCACCTAACCAAAAAATAATTATTGTCGGACCTAAGAGACCGGCCGTTATTAAATGAGGGAAGAGTAAGATTTTTATCCATTCTTTATGTTTAATGTTCATTTTATATCCTGATACTGCGATGGTATCGTGTCGCTTCAAATAGAGGGGGAGCCATGTTTTATAGTGGATTAAAATTGCAATGATACGGTGTTGCCAACGCCCTTATGTACTACCCGTACACGGCGGGCGTTGCCGCCTTGTCTCATTTTTATTTTAATCCACTATACTAAATAACTAAAATTCCTCTATATTTTGATTTTCAGACGACCTATGCCCTACCCCAACCGTCTGGATTTTATGACTCAAGCAGTTTACGCAAAGACTGATTGTTGTATTTGATATCGGCAATCATTCGGTCGTATTGGTGCATTCTACGGAGCGATCGGGTTATCAGATAGACCGAGAAAAAAATCAAACTGATGTTCATCAAACTGACCAACACAAGCAAAGGCCAAACATCCACAGCCTCGTACCATTTCGATGTCGCAATCAAGGCACTGAAAATAGACAAAGGCAGCGCGAACACGGCAATACCCGTACGCATGACGGCAAGTGCCGTGCGTTTTTCAGCAAGGAGAAGCTGCACTTGATTGATGCTGAGGATATCGTTTTGCTGTTCGGTAATCATAGGATACGCGCCCATACAAATTGACTTTGAATCACGGCAAACCGGCAAATATGGTTTTATGTTACCCGAAAGTATTGAAAATAAAAACAAAGGTCGTCTGAAAATTTTCAGACGACC
>NZ_KV821543.1:0-29393 GCF_001815675.1 Neisseria sp. HMSC065D04 | reverse complement strand
ACAAAGGTCGTCTGAAAATTTTCAGACGACCTTTTCCGTTCCTGTTTACACTGTTTGCGAATATTGGGCTTTAGTTTCCCTGTGGCGCAGGTGGTAGTCAAACACCATGGCGATATTGCGTATCAGGAAGCGGCCTTTGGGGGTAACGGTCAGTCCGTGCGGTTTCAGGCGGACGAGTCCGAGGGAGGCAAGTTGTTCCAAGTCGGCAAGTTCGTCTTTGAAATAGCGGTCGAACGGGATACCGAACACGCTTTCGTAGATTCGATAATCCAAAGCGAAGCGGCACATCAAATCTTGGATGATATTGCGGCGCAAAAGGTCGTCCTGATTGAGCTGGTAGCCGCGCATGATGGGCAGGTGTCCTGAATCGAGCGCGGCATAGTAGGCGTCGATGTTGCGTTCGTTTTGGGAGTAGGTGCTGCCGATTTTGCCGATGGAAGATACGCCGATGGCAACCAAATCGCAGTCCGCGTAGGTCGAGTAGCCTTGGAAGTTGCGCTGGAGGAAGCCTTCTTTGAGGGCGATGGAAAGTTCGTCATCGGGTTTGGCGAAGTGGTCCATACCGATGAAGACGTAGCCGCGTTCGGTCAGGGTTTGGACGCAGTATTGCAGCATATCGAGTTTTTCTTCGCTGCCGGGAACGGCTTCGGTATCGATACGGCGTTGCGGCTTGAAGATATGCGGCAGATGGGCATAGTGATAAAGGGCAAGGCGGTCGGGATCGAGCGACAAGACAGTGTCGATGGTGGTTTTGATGCTTTCGGCGGTTTGGTGCGGCAGGCCGTAAATCAAATCGACGCTGACGGATTTGAACCCGGCTTCGCGGGCGGCATCGATGACTTCTTTGGTTTCGTCGTAGCTTTGGATGCGGTTGACCGCTTCCTGAACTTTAGGATCAAAATCCTGAATGCCGACGCTCATGCGGTTGAAGCCGAGCTTGCCGAGCATGAGGACGGTTTCGCGGCTGACTTTGCGCGGGTCGATTTCGATGGAGTATTCGCCGCCGGGGATAAGTTGGAAATGTTTGCGTATCATGCGGAATACGCGTTCGATTTGGTCGTCGCTCAAGAAAGTCGGCGTACCGCCGCCGAAGTGTAGTTGCGCGAGCTGATGCCGTCCGCCCAGATGCGGGGCGAGCAGCTCCATTTCTTTTTCAAGGTATTCGATGTAGGCATCGGCGCGGCTTTTGTCTTTGGTGATGATTTTATTGCAGCCGCAGTAGTAACAAATGGTGTTGCAGAAGGGGATGTGGATATAAAGCGAAAGGGGCTTGTTCAAAGCCCCCATACCGCGCTGATTCAAGGCATTGATATATTCGGCTTCGCGAAATCCGTCATGAAAACGGTCGGCTGTGGGGTAGGAAGTGTAGCGCGGACCGCTGGAAGGAAGGCTGGCAATGAGTTCGCGGTCGAACTCAGGCTTGTCATTGTTTCTATTGTGATTATTTTGTATTGGTATTACTTTCATGGCGTGTGCGTGATTAGAGTAATGATGTTAGGCAATTTTCGGATAGTTTGGTAGAATGCCACAGTATGATAAACCTGTCTTGATATGTGTCAATAACTTACATAATCATGACAGGATAAAAACCTTAATTTTAAGGGTGTTTTATGACCACACACAATGCTATGCATCAGATGAAAACCCTGTGTTCTTCCTGTTCGCTGCGTGAACTCTGCCTGCCTGTCGGGCTTTTGCCCAATGAGTTTGCCCAATTGGACGCGGTCATCCGACAGAGCCGCCGCTTGAAGAAGGGTGAATATCTGTTCCGCACCGGTGAGCCTTTCGCGTCGCTGTTTGCCATCCGTGCCGGTTTTTTCAAAACCACGGTTGCCAGTCAGGACGGTCGCGATCAGGTTACCGGCTTTTTTATGTCCGGCGAACTCATCGGCATGGACGGCATTTGTTCCCATGTCCACAGCTGCGACGCGGTGGCTTTGGAAGACAGCGAAGTGTGTGAGCTGCCCTTCACCCACATCGAAGAGCTGGGACACAACATCCCCAGCCTGAGAAGCCATTTTTTCAGATTGATGAGCCGCGAAATCGTGCGCGACCAAGGCGTGATGCTACTTTTGGGCAATATGCGCGCCGAAGAACGTCTGGCGGCGTTTTTGCTTAACCTGTCCCAACGCCTTTACTCGCGCGGATTTGCCGCCAACGATTTCATTCTGCGGATGTCGCGCGAAGAAATCGGCAGCTATTTGGGGCTGAAACTGGAAACCGTCAGCCGCACACTGTCCAAGTTCCACCACGAAGGCTTGATTTCGGTCGAACACAAACACATCAAAATCCTCGACTCGCAAGCCCTCAAAAAAATGGTGTCCGGCTGTTCGCACGCCATCTGATGGATACCGAGACTATTTTCAAACAGAACCCAAGGTCGTCTGAAAAAATTTCAGACGACCTTCTTCATAAAAACCAATTATGAAACACAAGAAAAAACTCATTGCCTTGACCGCTGTCTGCGCCCTGCTCGCCTACTGGCTCTATCCCGACCAACATCCCGTTTACCCCGCAAGCGACCATTACGACCCCAAAACGCAAACCTTCTTCAACCCCGAACCGCAGCAGAAACCGACCGGCCTGACCGGCGCATTTTGGAAGATCCTGACCGACCCGCAGGCAACGCGCCCGCCTAAACCTCTGCCTACCGTCAAGCCCGATTGGCAAACCTTCCTCGCCGCACCCGAAGGGAAAAGCCGTTTCGTCTGGTTCGGACATTCCACCCTATTGATGCGGATCGGCGGGCAAACCGTCATTACCGACCCCGTTTTCGGCAACTCTGTCTCCCCCATCCCCATCACCATGAAACGCTTCCAGCCTGCGCCCGCAGAAATCGACGAACTGCCGCCCGTCGATGTCATCCTGATTTCACACAGCCACTACGATCACCTCGAAAAAGACAGTGTGCAGGCACTCAATTCAAAAGGCAACAGCCATTTCATCGTCTCACTCGGCATGGGCGTACTGCTGAAAAAATGGGGCGTGCCGCAAGAGCGCATTACCGAACTCGATTGGTGGCAAAGTACCGAACGCAACGGCATCCGCTACACCGCACTACCTGCCCGCCACGATTCATCCCGAACCCTGACCGACCACAACCAAGCCCTGTGGTCCAGCTTTGCCATCGAACACGGCAGCGAAAAATTCTATTTTCACGGCGACTCGGCACAAGGCAGCCATTTCGACAAAATCGCCGAAAAATTCAACGGATTCGATATCGCGTTCATCGAAAACGGGCAATACAGCGAACATTGGCCCAACAATCACCTCTTCCCAGAGCAAACCGCCCGCTATGCCGCGCAGCTTGCCCCCAAACGCTTCATGCCCATCCACTGGGGCGCCTACGCCATGGCACTGCACGCTTGGAACGAACCCCTGCTGCAAAGCATCCCGCTGGCACGCAGTTTGGGCGTAAATCCGCTGACCCCGCTGATGGGGCAAGTCTTCGATGCCGATACCGCCACGCAAGACTGGTTTGCCGAACCTTTACAATAAAGCTACCCAGGGGTCGTCTGAAAACAAATACAGCACATTCCATCAGGGCATAAATACCGACGAAGCGGAAGCTGTTTTCAGACGACCTTTTTTGAATTTACCTGTTGCAGCATTTCCAACATTTCTCTCCTTCTCCCGTTTATCCGTTTTGCAATATTCTGATAATAAAAAACTAATTTCCCCTCAGCCGAAGACCTTATTTTGCAACGCGCGGTTCGCGTATAAATCACTTGACCGATTACATCGTATTACGTAAAGTATGCGGCATTCTTTTGAATTGGTATTACCAATTTATTTGGTAATTACTCTCAGATTAAGGTTCGGTATCTCTCCCGCATCCGACATCATGATAAAAATTGATAAACAACGCCGATTTAAGGATTCACCATGGCACTATTCCTCAGCATTTTTCCCATCATCCTGCTGATTTGGCTGATGGTTAAGAAAAACAGTATGCCTTCCTACATCGCGCTGCCGATTACCGCCGCGCTGATTTACGCCATCAAGCTGTTTTATTTCAAAGACGACGCTATGCTGCTCAACGCAACCGCAGCGTCCGGCCTGGTTTCCACACTGACGCCAATTACCGTGATTTTCGGTGCGATCATGTTCAACCGTATGATGGAAACCACCGGCTGTATCGACATTATCCGCAAATGGCTGGCGACCATCAGCCCGAATCCTGTGGCGCAGCTGATGATTATCGGCTGGTCGTTCGCCTTTATGATTGAGGGTGCATCCGGCTTCGGTACGCCTGCTGCGATTGCCGCCCCGATTCTGATGAGCCTGGGTTTCAACCCGTTGAAAGTGGCGATTTTTACGCTGGTTATGAACTCCGTGCCTGTATCTTTCGGCGCAGTGGGTACGCCGACTTGGTTCGGTTTCGCACCATTAAACCTGAGTGCCGAAAACATCCTTGCCATCGGCAGACAAACCGGCGTGATGCACTTCTTCGCAGGTTTCATCATCCCCGTCATCGGCTTGAGCTTCATCGTGCCTTGGTCTGAAATCCGTAAAAACTTAGGCTTCATCGGCATCGCCGTCTTCTCTTGTACCATTCCTTATGTCGCATTGGCGATGGTCAACGAAGAATTCCCATCACTCGTTGCCGGCGCAATCGGCCTGATGGTATCCGTATTCGCAGCCAACCACGGCTGGGGCTTAAGCAAAGACCATCCGAAAGACCCGAATGCCGAAAAAGTACCTTTCGCCCAAGTCGCCAAAGCACTTGCCCCTCTGGGTATGCTGATCGGTATGCTGGTCGTTACCCGTATCAAACAGCTCGGCATCAAAGGCCTGCTGACCAGCAAAGAAGAATGGTTCAGCTTCCAACTGCCGTTTGATTTGAGCAAAATCACCGTCAGCGACTCTTTGACCATTACCTTCGGCAATATTTTCGGACAAGGCGTCAATGCGTCATACCAAACTCTCTACGTTCCCGCATGGATTCCGTTTGTCTTTACCGTTTGGATTTGTATCCTGCTTTATAAAACCAAATTCAAAGACGCCTGGGCTTTCTACGCTGCAACGTTCAACCAAACCAAAAAACCGCTGCTTGCCTTGATGGGCGCGCTGATTATGGTTCAACTGATGATGGTCGGCGGCGACGACTCCATGGTGAAAATCATCGGTAAAGAGTTTGCCGCGATGGCAGGCGAACACTGGGTTTACTTCTCCCCTTACCTTGGCGCTATCGGTGCATTCTTCTCCGGTTCGAACACCGTATCCAACCTGACATTCGGCCCGATTCAGCAACAAATCGCCCTTGATACAGGCCTGTCCGTGACCCTCATCCTCGCCCTGCAATCCGTCGGCGGCGCAATGGGCAACATGGTCTGCATCAACAACATCATCGCCGTATGTACCGTACTGGACGTGAAAAACGCCGAAGGTGCGATTATCAAGAAAACCGTCATCCCCATGGCGATTTACGGTGTGATTGCTGTCGCCATAGCAATTATTTTCTTCCCTCTAAGGTAAGCACCTTGTAACGCAAAAGGTCGTCTGAAAAATGTTCAGACGACCTTTTTTATGAAGCAAACAGTTAGTCAATACTCCCCTTCCCTACCATCATATAGTGGATTAACTCTAAATCAGGACAAGGCGACGAAGCCGCAGACAGTACAGATAGTACGGAACCGATTCACTTGGTACTTCAGCACCTTAGAGAATCGTTCTCTTTAGCTAAGGCGAGGCAACGCCGTACTGGTTTAAAGCTAATCCGCTATAAAAAATGCAGATAAAAAACGGGCCGCCAAAAGGCGACCCTAAGAAACTCTTGCAGCTGGGAGTAATAGCAAGAGATTACGACACTTTAACCTGGTTTATGCCAGAGAAACGACGCATCAGCTCTGGAATGGCTTCGGCATTCGGAGCAACAGTGATGCCCATTTTCCGCATTTGGTAGATAGTCTCGATGGTGCTTTCAGGCGCATAGCCGTGGCAGGCACCGAGATTGACAATAATATGAAGATTATCGCTGTACCAAGACAATTGCTTGGCCGTATTGGCGACAGTTTCTTCGATGGCCAATCCGCCAATAATGACAGTATCGGCTTTTTGTTCGTGCAGCCATTCCAACAGGCCTGTGCTGTTTGCCTCATTGGCTTCATGAAAACAAGCACCGTGAACATGTTTACCGCTTAATTCGAGCGCATGATCGTAATCTGCCGGAGAGGGCAAGCCTTGGAGCAAATGCGTCCCGCGACAACCTCCGGCGCATTGGCTGAAAAAACCGGACGGTCGGCCGAACATGACACCGTTGCGATTGACGACGGTCGCACAAATGCTCTCCGGATCAATGCTCACATTCTCAATTAAAACCCTTTTATCTGCCAACGCTGCCTGGCGGTTAAGTTCATTAACCATATTTTCCGGACGCAACAAAAAATGGGTTGCATTAGCAGCCATACAGGTAAAGCGAAATTGCGGTTGGATGTCGATTGCAACGGTAGTCATAAGATATGGCTCTCTATATTTAATTCTGCAAACAGAATCAGGATTGCTCCGTTCAATCACTGACCAGACAAATGGTTTAATTTAACGATAATCGGTATATTTATGATGAACGGTATAATATCAGGATAATCGTTGTATAGCTAGTAAATATTTTAAGATTTGTAACAATACTCGCAGTAAATATAATTTTTGTTGTATTTAAGGTTAACACTCTAATCAATTATCATTTTTAAGCGATTATTTTTATTCATTAATTTTTTATTAATTCCATGATTCCCCTGTATTTTCAAAATATGGGACACTATGAATAAAACTGTTGTTTAAAAGAAAATATGCCTCTAGAAAGCAAAAATTGTTGGCAATATCCCTATCGCAAGCTGATTTTGCTCCCCAATGGTAAAAATAAACGGTACAAAAACCTTGCCATACCAACCGCCACAGCCCCAAACAAATAAAACGTGCAACACAGTCCCTAGGAATTTCTACAAAAAAAGGCTACCTGAAGATTCAGGTAGCCTTTTTTTGCGCAGCACCTTATTTCAACGTCGCCTTCGCCGCTTCCCGTTGCAAATGCCGCTGCATATAGCCGGCAAACGGTTCAGCGTTCGGCAGCACTTGGGCGCGGAACATGCCCCAGCTCAAGAGAGCGGTCAAGTATATATCGAGCGCGCTAAAATGTTGTCCCACGGCGTATTCGCGGCCGTCGGACAGCAGGGTTTGCAGGGTATGCAGCGCGGTATCGAAATCGCCGTAGCCGAGGGAACGGCGCCATTCCTCGCTCTGCGGCACCTGACGCCAGCGGTCGAGAATGGCGTATTCGAGCTGAGAACCAAACAACAGCCAGCGGTAGTATTGCCCGCGCTCCGGAGTACCCGCAGCCGGGATCAGCCGTTTTTCGGGGAAAAGCTCGGCCAGATAGGTGAGAATGGCGGGCAATTCGGTAATCACTTGCCCAGCATGTTTGATAGCAGGTACTTTGCCCATCGGGTTGATGGCTAGATAGTCCGCCTCTTTGAGCTGCGGGTAATCCAGCACCACGTTGTCGTAATCCGCGCCGCATTCGGTCAGCATCCAGCGTACATTTGTGCCGCGTGAAGGATTTGCAGTATAGAGGGTGATTTTGCTCATGATGTTTCCTTGTCCAATTGTGGGTGAGGTGTTTGCAGGCTGTCTAAAACCCAGTCAGGATACCTCATGGCTGTGTCAGTTTCTGTCAGCAGCATGGTCTTGGTCAAACCGCATCGCACTAGTGGCTCAAATCAAACGCGCTCAAATCCAGCCCTTCATGCTGCCGCCAGCGTTGCAGCAGCAGGCGGTGCGGCATGGGATAGGCTGCGCCGGTTTGAATTTGAGCGATGCGGTCGCAACGAAAATGGCGGAATGCCTGCCGCAAGGTGCACCAAGCCGCCAGAAGCCGCACGTTGTCCCAATAGCCCAACGCCACCGGCCACACCGTGCGTCGGCTGGCCTGCCCTTGCACATCGGTGTAGCTGAAACTGAGTGTCTGCTCCTGCCGCAAAGCCTGCCGCACCTGCGCCAGAACGTGTTCTTCGTCGTGTCCGAACGTCGTCGCGCAGTTAATCGGATACACCGCATGGGCTTCTGCCTGCTCCGCCAAGCGCGCGGGCAGCACTGCGTGCACTTTACCCAACACCGAGCGTGCCGCCTCCGCCATTTCGCCATCAGCATGCGCCGCCGCCCAGCGCATGCCTAGCATCAGCGCTTCGAGCTCGTTTTCGCTGAACATCAGCGGCGGCAGGTTGCAATCCTGCTGCAACACAAAGCCCACGCCCGCTTCCCCGTCTATCACCGCGCCCTGATGGCGCAGCGTGTCGATGTCGCGGTATACCGAGCGCACGCTGATGCACAGCTCCTGCGCCAGCAGCTGCGCGCTTTTCGGATGGCGGCTGGTGCGCAAAAGCTGCAAGAGTTTGAGCAGGCGGTCGGTACGGTTGGGCATGGTGGGTCTCCTTGATTTCCTTTGAGGAAGGGGGCAGTTTGTTTGATTTCTGAAATATGCGGATAACCGGGCAGCCTGATTGCCTACGCATTGCTGCATCAGGCATGGCCGTCATGGGAAGCGGAAGAGTAGCAGGTTCGGGCTTGAATGGGCAAGGGTTCCGATTCGATTTCGTTTACTACCAAGCGGTTAAGGAGTCATGGCAATTGCACGAAAGGTCGTCTGAAAATAGTTTTCAGACGACCTTTGCTTCAATCAAACTTGAATCAATGCCTAAAATGGCGAACACCCGTTACCACCATGGCGATGCCGTGTTCGTCCGCCGCGTCAAAAACTTCCTGATCTCGCATCGAGCCTGCGGGGTGGATGATGGCTTTGATGCCTTGTTCGGCGATGACGTCCACGCCGTCGCGGAAGGGGAAGAAGGCATCAGAGGCGGCACACGCGCCGTTTAAGTCCAAACCTGCGTCCTGCGCTTTGCGGGCGGCGATGCGGGTACTGTCCACGCGGCTCATTTGGCCTGCGCCGATGCCGTAGGTTTGACCGCCTTTGCCGAACACGATGGCGTTGGATTTGACGTATTTTGCGACGTTCCAGACGAACAGCAAATCGTTCCACTCCTGCTCAGTCGGTTGGCGTTTGGAGACGACTTTCAAATCGGCGCGGCTGATGCGGTGGATGTCGGGCGTTTGTACCAACAGTCCGCCGCCGACGCGTTTGAGTTCGAAGCGGTTCGCACCTGCTTCTAGAGGCACTTCCAATACGCGCACGTTTTTCTTGGCGGCGGCGATTTCGAGGGCTTCGGCGGTAAATTTTGGCGCCATCAAGACTTCCATAAATTGGTTGTCGGTAATCTGTTTCACGGTTTCGCCGTCCACTTCGCGGTTGAAGGCGATGATGCCGCCGAACGCGCTGGTGGTGTCAGTGGCGTAGGCGAGTTTGTAGGCGGTCAATGTATCGGCTGCAACGGCGACGCCGCACGGATTGGCGTGTTTCACAATCACGCAGGCGGGCGCATCGAAGGATTTGACGGCTTCCCAAGCAGCATCGGCATCGGCGATGTTGTTGTACGACAATTCTTTGCCTTGCAGTTGTTTGTAGGCGGCGAGGCTGCCTGCGGCGGGGTACACATCGCGGTAGAACGCGGCGCGCTGGTGCGGGTTTTCGCCGTAGCGCATGTCTTGCACTTTAATCCAGCTTTGGTTGAACTGGCTGGGGAATTCGCCGATTTCGGGCTGTCCGCTCAAGACGTCGTCTGAAAGTGAGGTTAAGTAGTTGGAAATCATACCGTCGTATTGGGCGGTGTGGCTGAACGCTTTGCGCGACAGGTTGAAGCGGGTTTTGTCGCTCAACGCGCCGCCGTTGGCTTCCATTTCGGCGGCAATGGCGGGGAAGTCGGCGGTGTCGGTAACGATGGCAACGTGTTTCCAGTTTTTCGCGGCGGAGCGCACCATGGTCGGGCCGCCGATGTCGATGTTTTCAATCGCATCTTCCAGCGTACAGTTTGGCTTGGCGATGGTGGCGGCGAAGGGGTAAAGGTTGACGCACACGAGGTCGATGTTGCCGATGCCGTGCTCTTCCATCTTGGCGACGTGTTCGCCCAAATCGCGCCGCCCCAAAATACCGCCGTGGATTTTCGGATGCAGCGTTTTCACGCGGCCGTCGAGCATTTCGGGGAAACCGGTGTAGTCGGCGACTTCAATCACGGGAACGCCCGCATCGGCAAGCAGCTTCGCCGTGCCGCCGGTAGAGAGGATTTCGACACCGAGTTTGTGCAGGGTTTGGGCAAATTCGACTGCGCCTGTCTTGTCGGACAGGCTGATCAGGGCGCGTTTGATGGAAGGCATGGGGATTCCTTTTTTTGAAGGTTTAATCGATACACGCTGCTAGCGCAAAAATGAAACAAAATTTGATGAGATGTTTAGCTCCGATGGCGTTCTCTTGGGCAATTCAATAAATTTATACCTTGCGGCAAGCAATATCTTGTCTATCGCCTTTCATACGGACGCTTAGGCTGTCATTCCCGATTTTTTTAACCTGCATTTGCGATTTATCTGATTTACCAATGTCGTTTCTCATCTGGGTAAACATTTCCTTATCCACTTTACGCCACAGAATGGTGCGAATTTTAGCTGTACTATGTTGTCTTTGAACATCGGTGATTTTAATATTCAAACCAATTTTTCCTCCGTCCAACGTCCAAGTACCATCTGCAAAATTCCGATAAACTAAGGTTTCATCATCAGGTGAAGGAAAATTCATATCCACAATCACGCTTACTTTTTGCCCACTGCCAAAAGTAAACGTCATCGGAGTTTTATCATTGGCAACGCACTGCCATTTACCGAGTAGTTGCGCTTCTTGAACAACAACAGGTTTTGCCAACACAGGCGCAGCAGCAAAGGCAGCAAGAAGAAAAATCAGGTGTTTTTTTTGCATAACAGTTTCTTTCTATAAAATCGGGAGTGAATAAGCTACTTTCTTAGTTTTCCAACTGCCTTATACAAGTTTGAAGACACTGGCGGTCAGTTTGACAGAATACGTTTTCAATCTTGGCAAAACATTATGGGATGAATTTTCAGGGCGGTATTATCCCCTAGTTTCGGGTTTTTGGCAGCAGTTTTCTGGAAATATTGTTGACAATTTTTCTAGAAAAAAGGTCGTCTGAATTGATTTTCAGACGACCTTTCTGCCGTTCCCTTCCGTCATTATTGCCTACATAAGGCTAACGATTCAGATACACCCGTCCTGCGGCTGACAGCTCGGACAAAACCCGCGCCGACGGTTTTCAGACGACCCTTTTCCCTGCCCTGCTTATTCAAACCCCATTTTCCTTGCCGTTGCCACTGCGCCCGCCATCGTGATGCACAAAGGCATCAGCAGGGCGGCGGGGGCGTAGGTGAGTTCGAGGATGAAGACTATGGCGGTCAGGGGCATTTTGAGGGAAACGCCGAGAAATGCCGCCGCGCCGATGACGGCGGCACTTTCAGACGACATGGCGGGAAAGAAGGTGTTCCACGCGGCTGCGGCGGCGAAGGCGATGGTGCTGCCGAGCATCATGGACGGGGTAATCAGCCCGCCGTATGCGCCTGCGGCGAGTGCGAGCAGGACGACGAACCATTTGACGGCGGTCATTTCCAAGCTGTACCGCCAGTCGGTCATGCCGCCGAACGTAAGCTGGTTGCCCGCCTTGCCGTTGCCCAGTATTTCGGGAAACCAAACGGAAACGATGCCGATAAGGGCGAATAATGCAATCGCCAAAGGAATGATTTTCGGGTCGTTGCGCTTGAGGAAGGGAAATTTTTTGGCACTGCGCTGAAACCATACCGCCGTTGCGCCCAAAACGGGGCCGATGGCGGCGGCAAACCACAGCAGCGGGATGTTCACATCGAGATAGACGGGATGGTATTGCTGCACGTCGCCCAAGCCGATGCGGGCGACGGCGGTGGCGGTGACGGAAGTCAGCAATGCGGCGACTACTGCCTGTTGCGTCCAAATGCCCAACATGGCTTCGAGGATGAAGAGCGTGGAGGCGAGCGGGACGTTATAGACCGCCGCCAAACCTGCACCTGACGCGCAGGCGAGCAGCAGGCGCGTGTCGTCTTCGCCCAGACCCAAACGCCTGCCGCCGACGGATGCAAACGCGGCGGTCATTTCACGCGGGGCAACTTCGCGTCCGAGCGGGGAACCGAGTCCGACGGTAATGATTTGCAGCAGCGCATGGGAAACGGTGGTGAAAAACGGCAGCCCCTGCAAGGGCTGCTTCAAGGCTGCCTTGATTTCGATTTGCGGCCTGCCGAAACGTTTGAGCGACCACCAGCCGAACCCTACCGCGACGCCGCACAAAATCAATACGAGGATGCGGCGTTCAGACGATGTTTGAACCACGCCTTCCCGAAAGGAAACATGCCCGCCGCCCGTGCCGTAACTGTAAGCCGTGTGCTGGATAAAGTGCATAAGCTCCGTCAAGGCAATGCCGACCATGCCACCGACGATGCCGGTAAGGATGAGGGCTATCCAAAGTTTGTGCGTATGTTTCATGGGGATTTTGTTTTTGAGACAGGGTTCGGCGGTTTCGTTAAAAAATCAAACGGCCTCAATATTTAATATTGAGCGGATAGCTTTTCGGCGCAACGTGTGTCTTGCCGTTGTAAGGAATCGCATATTTCTGATTTTTATAACGTTTTTTGCCATCCACCCCCTGCACCGTTGCGCTTAATGCCCAAACGCCTGAGACTGAAGGACGGCTTTTGTCCAAGGTAATTTTCGCATCGATGCTGGCATAGCTGTTTTCACAATCGCGTTTTTCCCGCCCTTTGTATTCATCACAATTGCCATAATGTGCGCCATTATCTCTACCGTTGCTAATGAAGCTGTTACGGACACGGTTGCTGTTATCAGTAAACAGGAAATTTTCTCCGGTCGTCGTTTCGCCCTGACCCGTATAGCCTGATTCGACAGTGTAGCCCCAGTTTTGCTCACCCATTTGGACAAACCGCCAATCCTTATTCTCCGGCACATCCCCCCATGCGCCGATTTCATCGCTTCCATGTTGTTTGATTGCCCACTTTCCGTCTGTTTTTTCCAAAACAAACAATTCCGCCAGACCCGAAGAAGCATGCGCGTCCCGTTTGACTTTGAGCTTCATATCGTAGGCAAAACCCGTGTACAACACATAGCGCGTGGCTTTACCGTTGCGCGTTACGCTATGGTCGGCAACGGGTTTCATACAATACATAATATTGTCAGATGCTGTCTCACTGTCTTTCGGCGGCTCAGTAAGCTGACAGTTGTGCGCCGCAAGCGGTCGGTTGTAATACTGGGCAATAGCTGCTTGGACGGCAGCTTTGTCGTTATTGGGCGCAGCCGATGCCAAAACGGGGCTAGCGGCAAGCAACAGGGCAATCATATATTTCATCGAAAATCTCCTGATATTTTTAAAACCACATTAAAACAAGATACTCGCGTACCTTCTCAGGTCGTCTGAAAACCTGATTTAGACGTTTTCAGACGACCCCTTACGCATTCTTTCCTCTGTTCGACAGCCATCCTGCGACAAACGTCGCGGCGATGACGATGAACACGCCCAAAGCGGACACGGCGGACAAATGTTCGCCCAGAATCCATACCGCCATGATGACGCCGACGACGGGTTCGAGCGAAATCAAGAGGCCGGAGACATTGGCAGGAACTTTGTTCATGCCCTTGTTCCATAAGAGATAGGCAAGCCAACTGCATCCCACCCCCAAATACAAAACCGACAGCACGCCGCCCCACGACCAGTGGACTTCATAGCTCTGAGCCAACACCAGCGAAAACGGCAGGCACAACACCGCCGCCGCAGCCATGGAAGCAGAAGTAAATGCAGGCGCGCCGATGCGGGCAATCATCTGCTGACTCGGCCGTATCACGCCGGCGAAACCGAATCCGGCAAGCAGAATCAGCAAACAGCCGAACCAATCGACCGCGCCGCCCTCTTCCGCACCGCCCAGCACCATCATCCCGATGCCGGCAAACGCCGCCGCCCCGCAAATCCAGTGGTAAATCTTGGCTTTATCGTTAAAAACGAAATGACCGACAAACACTACTAACAAGGGTTCCAGCCCGACCATGGTAATCGCGCTGGCGGCGGACGTGTATTTCAAGCCGATAAACTGAAGCAGCAACACCACGACGTAGTTGATAAAGGCAATACACAACAAAGGCTTCCACTCGCGGCGCGGAATCTTGCCGAAATGGCGGTAACAGGAAGGCAGCACCATCAACGCGGCAATCAACAGCCGCGCCTCGACCATCAGCGCGGCATCAAGCATCTCGTAAGTATATTTGGCGGCGATAAACGAGCTGCCCCAAATCAATAAGGAGAGTATTTGGTAAATCATGGCTCAAGTCGTCGGATAAAAGGATGCACTGATGAAAGGCGGGACATCACGCCCCACCCTGCCCCGATTCGGTCAGCGAATCCAAAAAGGCAAAGAGTTTCGCGTTCATCTGCGTAAAATCGAAACGCTCGATTTCATCAGGATGCTGCACATAAGCCTGCGTCCTGCTTTGCGCCGCCAAGTTTTCACGCCCGTCGGCGGCAATCAAGAGACCGACGGCGGCGCGGTCGAATTCCAAATGCGCCTGAAACGCATAATGCTTGGGAGAGAAGCGGACAATCTGGCGCGGACAGCCTTTGCTCACCGCCAATACTGCCGCCTCATCCGTCAGTCCGGGCATATCCCCGTGCCAATGCCCCGCAAGGAAAGACGCGCCCAGCAAGGCGGTATGCGGGTCGTTCAAACCTTCCTGCGTCAACTCGACCGGATACACGCCGATTTCGCGGTGCGGGCTGCGCCCGTGCCGTGCGCCGTAGGCGACGGACAAAAGCTGCGCGCCCAAGCACACGCCGACAATGTACTTGTCCGCCGACACCGCCTGACGCATCAGGCGCAGCTCGGCTTCAGGGTCGTAATACGGAAAAGCCTGCCTGTCTTCATCGGGCGACTGCGGCCCGCCCATGACAATCAGAAAATCGATACCGTCCGCATTTTCGGGCAACGCTTCCGACTCATAAACCTTAGTCGACGCCGTACGATGCCCGCGCGACCGCGCCCAATCCCAATACGCGCCCGGCACTTCAAAATCCTCGTGCAGGATGAAATGGACGTTCAGCATTTTTCCCCGCGTACCGCCGTCATGGCGAAGTTCCTGCTTCATCAGTTTTCTCCCTTTGCAACAAGACCGATATTTACAGCAAACCGTGCTGCAACAGTTTCTTACGCAGCGTATTGCGGTTCAATCCCAAAATCACCGCTGCTTTGGACTGATTGCCGCCACATTGTTCCATCACGCACGCAAGCATCGGCTTTTCCACTTGGTGCAACACCATATCGTACACGCCGCAAGGCTCCGTACCGTTCAAGTCTTTGAAATACTGTTGCAAATTCTGTTCAACGCATTGCGCAATATCGGGGATGGGTTGTTTCATAACATATCCTCCTTCGTTGTTTTTAAAGATGACAGGTCGTCTGAAACGGGGTTCAGACGACGTTTGTTGAGTTTGAATTAAATAGATTGTTTTTTATTTCGATGAAATTGTGTTTTCAGACGACCCGATATTGCCGCCATTCCCGGATAAGAATCATTCTGTTGGCCCGACAACCCAAGCTACCCGCTGATAACCTTAATCCCCAGCAAAGCCAACGCCCCGCCGCAAAATCGGTCTATCCAATGACCGAAACGCTGAAAACGTTTGCTCACGGCAGGGGCGGACAACATCAGCGCGACAAGGCTGAACCAAACGAACAGCATCAGCGCCATCCATACGCCGTAAACCCCCATCTGCCACATCGGCGTATCCGGCGACAATACGACGGTAAACAGCGACAGCATATACACGACCGCCTTCGGGTTCAGCACATTGCACAACACCCCGCGCCATATCGTTTTCCATGTCGGTTCGTCCGCCAAATGGTCCTTACGGATTTCGACCGTCCCACCCGCGGCTTTCGCGCGCAAACCTTTATAGCCGATATACAGCAGATACAGGCCGCCGACGATTTTGACCGCAGTTAGAAGCGGAGCGGACTGAGCCACCAGCGTAACCAAACCGAGTACGGAATAAATAATGTGGATACCGAAACCCAACGCAATGCCCAGCGCGGTCAACATTCCGGCAGCCCGCCCCCGGCTCAACGCCTGCTGCGAAACGAGTACAAAATCGGGACCGGGCGACATGCACGCCAAAAAATGTACGCCGGTGATAATCCAAAAGCCATGCCAAAAAGTCATACTGAAGCCTTTTGTATTAAAGGAGGTTGGCTGTAGAAAGGCACATCAGCCTTTAAGAATGAAGATTAACCATCAAGCCTTCACCATGCCGGATTACAGTCCACGCAACCTACTCCCCCAAGCAGGTAATCTTGCCAACCTTTTCTCCGTCCGGTTCGATTTCTGCTACATGACCTCCATATTTATCATCCCAAAAGAAACGCCCGTTTTTCTCATACCAAGGTTCGCCCAGTACATACCAAGCCTTGTCCAAACTGTCACCGGGGCGGATGGTTTCGCATGTTGCTTTACTCTTAAACGCACTCAACATACACGCATCATGTTGACGGCAATCGGGATTCATGCACCTGCCCTTGTCTTCATTCCAAGAGCGATCCATTAATTTACAAGCTATCAGATTGTAGTCATAAGCGTAAATGCCGAATCCTGTCAGCAACAGCGCGGCTATACCGAAGCGTTTGAGACGTGGGGTCAATTTCATATTAATTCCCAAAATAAACAGGTCGTCTGAAACACCCCTACCCTTCACGATATGCACACACCCAGCGGTCGGTTTTCTCTGAAAGCGTCTCAAGATAGGCGGCAAGGGTATCGTATTGTGCCGCTGCGCTGTCCAAGCGGTTGATGTCCCGGCGTGTCTGCTCGCCGTCGGGCATTTCGTCGATGTACCAGCCTATGTGTTTGCGGGCGATGCGCACGCCGGCGACTTCGCCATAAAACGCGTGCATGGCGCGGATGTGGTTCAAAATGGTGTCGTTGCATTCTGCCAAGCTCAAGGCAGGCGGCAAAACGCCGTGTTCGGCATAATGTTTCAAATCGCGGAAGAGCCACGGCCTGCCTTGTGCGCCGCGCCCTATCATGATGCCGTCGGCGGCGGTTTGTTTGAGGACGGCGGCGGCTTTTTGCGGCGAAGTGATGTCGCCGTTGACCCAGACGGGGATTTTCAGACGACCTTTGGTCTCGGCAATCAGATCATAAGCCGCTTCGCCTTTGTACATTTGCGTGCGTGTGCGTCCGTGGACGGCAAGGGCGGCGATGCCGCAATCTTCGGCGATGCGGGCGATGGCAGGCAGGTTTTTGTGGTCGTCGTGCCAGCCCAAACGGGTTTTGAGGGTAACGGGAACGTCCACCGCGCGGACGACGGCTTCGAGAATGGCGGCAACCAGCGGCTCGTTTTGCATCAGCGCGCTGCCGGCTTGAACATTGCAGACTTTTTTGGCGGGACAGCCCATGTTGATGTCGATAACCTGCGCCCCGAGGCTGACGTTGTAACGCGCGGCATCCGCCATCTGCTGCGGATCACTGCCGGCAATCTGGACGGCAACGATGCCGCCCTCATCGGCAAAATCGCTGCGGCGCAGGGTCTTTCTGGTATTTCTAAGCGTCGGGTCGCTGGTCAGCATTTCGCACACCGCCCAACCTGCGCCAAAATCTCGGCAAAGTCGGCGGAACGGTTTGTCCGTAATGCCCGCCATCGGGGCGAGTGCAATGGGATTGTCGATAATGTAGCCGCCGATGCGCATGGTCAAACCGCCGTATGGAAAGGGCTGCCATTGTACAATTTTTAAGCAGGGTTTCCAATGGGATTTACTTTGACGGATAGGAAAAAAGGTCGTCTGAAAAAGTTCAGACGACCTTTGTTTTCCATTTACCTTGCTATTTTACTAAGTCGGCTATACCTGCCAAAATCAATGCGGTAAAGATAGAGACTGAACTCCCTATCATCAGAGAAAATAAGTTAATCAAACCCGACAACGCGCCCGTAAGAAGCAAAGCCAAAACAATCCATGTTCCATAAGGTTCGATTTGACGAAACTTCATAGACCATTTTGCATTGAGGAAAGAGTCAAGAATGACGCCACCATCGAGCGGCAAAATCGGAAGCAGGTTAATGACGATCAAAACTATATTGATTGTCATACCAAACTGGGTCATGATCGTTAATGGGTCAACATACGCCTCAGGGACAGCGCCACCTAAAAACGAGAGCATCGCCCAGAAATACACCAGAATCAGATTGGTTACCGGACCGGCAACGGCAATCCATCTCCGCGCGCTGCGCACATTCTTAAAATTGCGGGCATTAATCGGTATGGGGCGTACCCAGCCGTAAACAAACGGTGTTAACGCCAGGCTCAACGCAGGTACGATGATTGTTCCTATCAAATCGATATGCGCCATCGGATTTAATGTCAACCGTCCGAATTGTAATGCGGTGGGGTCGCCACAGCGATATGCAACATAACCGCGTGCAATCTCACGCATGACCAAAGAAAGCATCACCGGTGGGATAGCAAGCAGCACATAACTGAAATCAAAGTTTCCAAACATAGTTTTCCTTAAAAAGGTCGTCTGAAAAACTCAGACGAAATGCACCAAGGGCGCATCGTAGGTAAACACTGTCAAATTTGCAATAAGCAGGCCGCTCGAGAATCTCGGCGGCCTGTCGGCAGATGATTATTCTTCAGTTGCTGAATGTTCTTCAGTATTTTCTTCGGAATCAGTTTCTGCCTCTGGGTCATAACCCGATGGCAACAATAATCTAGATATGATAGGTACTGTCAACTCTTTTATGTCGATGACTTTTTCGCTTGCAGGCTTAAACTTGAATACGGGTTTGCCGTAATTGTGGTAAATACTCTCCATAACGATGTTCAACGCCTGAGTGTTGCTTTTGCTGTTGACCTGCGTGTAAATACGCGTTGCCAACAATCTGCCTTTTCCATTCAGATAGTAGTCATAATAGAGAGGCATACCGACCATCTTTTCAAAGCCGGAGTGCATTGAAATGCCTTTCTCTTTTGTACTGTCTATAAACTCGCCAAAGAATTTTTCAACTTTCTCATAGCCTTCAGCCGTAGAGCCTTCCTCCGGTTTTTTCTTCAGAGCATCAAATTCTTTTTTGAATTCTTTAGCGAAAGCGTTGATAAAGAGCGGGTCATATTCGTCTTTATGGGTGTAATGGATGCGGTATTTTGCTTTGTTTTGCTTACCGAATTCATCCATATTTTCAAGGCGGTATGCCTCAGCAGGAGCAGCTTTGCTGGCTTCAATATAGGCTTTGAATACCGCCTTTGCTGCATGACGCAAAGGAATGCCTTTTACCATCTCTTCATCTTTGAGCTGGATACTTATTGGTTGCTCTTCAGCCAAACGCTTACGGATCTCTTCGCTCGTAAAGATGCTCATAATCATCGAACTGAGCAATGGCTGGTCAATAGTCAGACTGAGATTTTCACCATCAATCAGCATGGGAGATTGGATATTCAATTGCTCATTGCGATGGTTAATGGAAATAGCGGGAATCCATTCGGCTTTTTTGGCAGGCAGGTCAATGGCTATATGCGATTTCAAACGCACACCTTCCAAATAACGTCCGACAACCGGATATTCTTGCCACTTATCGATCATTTCAGGGAACCATTTATCATTATCGGTGTCCAGCAAGGCTTCTTTCAGCTTGGTCTGATCTTCTTCCGAAAGCTCGATTCCGTCTTCGTTCAATTCTTTGACTTGTTTGTCAAGTTCGGCTTGATCCTTCTTTGTTTCTTCCAAACGGGCTTTCTTCTCGCTTTCCGGCGCCACCCCTGCTTCGGCAGTAGAAGTATGAAACTTCACTTCGCTATCAATGTTATAGCTGTAATCATCCGTATAGACGCGATCAAGGGAAATTGCCATCATTTCATGGGCAGATTTGTTTTCAAGGCTGCTGCATGCGCTCAAACCAAATGCCGCCGCCAATACTAGACAAAACGTCTTTTTCATTTACTGTTCCTTAAAAAAACAATCCAATGGGAATGTAAATGACTTTTAACACAAATAATTTAATGTGACAACATCATTGTATTGTTCGGTTTCTAAAAACGCTGAAAGGTCGTCTGAAACGGCAATTTACCGTTTCAGACGACCTTTTAAACACCATTACAAAATGCCGTTATGGTAAGTCTGATCATCAATCATGGTCGGATATTTCGGGTGGTTGGCATAAACAGTATCGTGGATTGCTTCAACTTTGTTATGCACATGACCCAATACATCGGAAAGCGCAATGTCCTTACCGGTTGTATTCACATCTTTCAATTGGTCGCCATTATGGGTATTGCTGCCGGCAAAGGTATCGACATCTGCCTCATGCTTCAACCAAGTCGCATACAGTTTGCCTTTGATGTCGGTATGCAGGGTATTGTTGGCAACATTCAACGTGGCTTTTCCTACGCCGTCACCGGTACTGTTGACATCCACAATGGCATCGTTCAGTTTGCCGTGGAGGGACAACGTATTGTTGGTCACGTTGTACTCTTTGGCATTGGTACGCATATAGGCGAATTCACGATAACCGGCCGACTCTTCGCGAACGGTAATATTGTTGTTGTTTAACGTTATCGAACCATGCAGGGGGACATCCGAGCGGTGTTCTTCAAAATAGAACGGCACGGCTCCCGGTGCAATTTTTCCGATATTGGCAGTATTGTCGCTGATATTGATGGTGCCCGTACCGATACCGTCGTGTTTGCTGACATGATCATATGTGTTGTTAATCACTGCCATCAGGTATTTGGTGGACTCACCGTCGATTTTATTGTCGGTAATATTCAGCGTGTAATCCATTTTGTTTTCATGGTTACGGAATTCGATGCCATAAGTTTGGATGTGGTTTTGGTACACTGCCAAATTTTTAATGGTATTGCCGCTGATGTCGTAATAACCTTTATCCGCCGTATGCAAATCGCGCAATTGGGTATTGGTTTGCACTTGGATGCCGGAATACATGTGGTAATACCTACCTAAATCATCGTCCATATAAAGACGGAAATTCGGGTCTTGCGTAATAACGTTGTCTTTAATTTTCACGTTATCCATGGAAAATTGGCGGTTGTAGGCAGCGATACCATACAGACGGTCGCCGTTTAAGACGTTGTTTTCGATAACGATACCAGTGCCATCATGCACATCCAAACCTTTACGGTAGTTATGGTCGGTCGTATTGTTGCGGAAAGTAATGCCGTAGTTGTAGCTGCCTGCCATGGCAGTCATGCCATAACCTGTACCGCCATCAGCTTCGTGGCCGTTCCACTCCAATCTATTGCCTTCACCGACAAAGTTCTTTTGATATCCGACCATCGCGCCGGCAACACGGTTGTGGTGCAGATAGGAGTCGACAATACGGTTGTTCTCACCCAAAGGCAGATGGTCATATTGTTCGTTAATCTCACCGCTTTGGACGCGTGCTTTGTAAGTTTGGCTCTTACCTGCTTCCCGAACCAATGCATCAGTCGATGTAAACATCACACCGGCACGGTTGACTCCGGATACTTCGACTTTGCTGATTAAAGTATGGTCGGCATCGTTGACCAAAATGCCGCTGACTTTTCCGAAGTAGCTCAAGCCCTTCCGGTAAAAGTCCGGATTGGTATATTTAACAGAAAGATTCGCAATCGTTTTATGGCTTTGTCCATCCACCAAAATACCAGCAAATGCGCGAATATCATCGTGATTGGTATTGGGGTTGAACACACCGACCTGCGCTTTATCAAAGGTGATCAGCGTTTTACCCATGCCCGAACCAAAAATACCTTTGACACCTGAATTATTGCCATTGATGACAATTTGATCGGAAATATAGTAAGTACCGTCCATAAACAGCATGGCTTTTTCTTTGTGTGCCGCAGTCAATGCCGCTTTGATGGCTGCCAAGCTGTCTTTTTTCCCGGTCGGATCTGCGCCAAAATCATTGACGTCGATGTATCTGCCAAATTCTTTCGATTGATGAACGGTGTAGTTGGAAACCTCCCCTTCTTTTACTTCATCTTGATGATTGGCTTGATGTTCGGCCTGTCTGGCAGTATGGGCTTCATTGGATTTTGAAGTATTGTGTCGAGCCGTTTCTTTATTGTCACCAGCCTGATTGTCTTCATGTTTGTGGGCAACCGTTACCGCTGGTGCTGAATGTGCCGCTTTACCGTTGGTTTGATGATGGTGTGCAACATCATTTTCAGTATGTTGCGCTTTCTCGGCAGCCTGTTTTTCAGCCAGGATTGCTTTGGTTTTAGCGGCAATTTCCGCTTGTTTCGCTGCATGCGCGGCTTTTGATTTTTCTAACGCTTCAGCCTGTCTTGCTGCCGATGCTGCTTTGGCTTTTTCCAAGGCTTCGGCTTGACGTACTGCAGCAGCGGCTTTTGCCTTTTCCATAGCTTCTGCATGTCTTGCAGCGGCGGCGGCAACAGCTGCCTGTCTGGCAGCTTGGTATTTTGCCATAACCTGCTCTTTGGCTGCTTGAGCTTCTGCCTGTTTGCGTGCAACAACATCAGCACGGAGAACCTGAGACATGATGGCCATTTCTTTGCTGGTTAATTTACTGCGGTCGGCAACCGGCGCCGGTTTGGTATTTTTTGAAGTATTGACTGCGGCAGTATCGGCAGAGGGCGTATGTTGCAGACCAAAAATTTTATCCTGTCCCCTCAATTGTTTAGGGAGGGCTGCTGCCAGATTCAGACCGCCAAAAGAATGGTCGTAAATCAATTTGTTCAATGCAGAAGGAGCATGGCCGGCATGATCTTGGCTTGCGGCTACTGCATGATTAGATTGAGAAGTTTGACTTTTAGTGTGAACTCTTGTTTGTCCGAGATTGAAGAAAGAGTACGTGGTTTTAGTTGACATAATATATTTTCCCTAGTTTAAAAGCCGCAGACTTGCGTCTGAGGCAACGAAAGCAATGCTTTCCTACCCTTTTTCAGCGATTTTTATATGTCGTTCGAATGATTTGAAATCATTTCCATCGTCATTTAAATAGCTGTAACGATTATTACTCATTCTAAAACCTCAAAACCTGACGCTCTTTTTTTAATCCTTCCGCCTTTTAAACATAAAACCGCACTTAAATATCCCTATAACATTCAGACGACTTTTCATGATCTTGTAAAAGTCATTCCAAAGTTCTCACTTTGGAACAGTCATCTTGTAATGTCACATTAATATATTAAACACTGCTTTACATTAAAAAACGAAAACCTAAGTCTATCAGAGTTCTAGAGTATCTATTTAGTTCACTGCGATGTCGATTTAAGTCCCTTTTTTCGACATTTTTCAGCAACTAAATATACCAAACGAGTAATGAAATGATTCTAACATATTGAATTGGTATAATTACATTTTCATAACTTAGCAAATATTAAAATTTTTTAATTATTTGAAAAATAGAAAAATTTTTTTATTTTTTAGTTCAAATAGTGACTGTTTTTCACAACAACACACCAAACATCGGGATATTTTTTTACAAATGGCACGACAAAATCTGTTTACAAAATAAAAAGGTCGTCTGAAAAGAAATTTTCTTTCAGACGACCTTTGGATCTGTTCTATTAATACGAAATCAAATCAGCACACTTCAACCAACCAGCCATGTTTGTCTTCCGCCAAACCGTATTGGATGTCGGTCAAGGCTTTACGCAAAGCGTAGCCGCGTTCTTGGCTCTTCACTTCGATTTCTTTGCCGTCGATGACAAAAGAGGTTACGGGCGAGATGACGGCGGCAGTGCCGGTCAGAATTGCTTCCGCGCCCTCTTCGACTGCGGCTTTGAGTTCGTCCACGGTGAAGTTGCGTTCGCTGACGGTGTAGCCCAAGTCTTTGGCGACGGTCAGCACAGAATCACGGGTTACGCCGTGGAGGAATTCGTCGGTCAACGGTTTGGTGATGATTTCGTTGCCTTTAATCAGGATAAAGTTGGACGCGCCGGTTTCCTGTACGTCGCCGTTCGGACAGAACAGGACTTGATTTGCACCATGTTCAGCTTTTGCCTTCAGTACCCAAGGCATGGCGGAGGCGTAGTTGCCGCCGCATTTGACGCGGCCCATGTGCGGTGCGCAGCGGATGTGTTCGGTTTCAACCAAAATTTTCACGGGCGAACCGGCTTTGAAATAGTCGCCGACCGGAGACGCGAGGATATAGAGCAGCGCAGTTTCGGACGGCGAACCGGCTTTGCCGATAACCGGGTCGGTACCGATGAGCGTCGGGCGCAGATACAGCGCGGCAGGCGCATCGGGAATTTCATCGGCGGCGCGTTTGACCAATTCGATCAGTGCATTCAGATAGGCTTCGGTTTCGGGTCGCGGCAGGTGCAAAATGTCTGCGCTTTGCTGCATACGGGCGATGTTTGCCGTCGGACGGAACAAGACGATTTTGCCGTTTGCCTGACGGAAGGCTTTTAAACCTTCAAAGCATTCGCTGCCGTAATGCAGGGCGTGTGCGCCGGGTGCGAGGGTGAGGTCTGAGGAAGTTTGCCATTCGGTCGGCTGCCATTTGCCGTCCTTGTGGGCGATAACGGGCATTTGGGCGTGGAAGACGCTGCCGAACACGGCGGGTACGGGTCTGCTCATGGTGATTGCCTTTCTTATTCTGTTTGGTTCTGTTTAGATATTAAAAGTTGAAAGATACGCCTGTACGGATGGTTTTGACAAGTCCGAATACTTGTTTCGCAAACAGCTTTCGCCCAAGCCCTTGCCTGATAACGAAATACGGAAAACCATCCATTCCGATACGCATACGAATTGTCTGCAATCATGCCTACCGTGTACTACATATATATAATGGAGCCCAAGGTCGTCTGAAAACTGCCGCACATCCTATCCGAAACAATCCAAATCGTTTAAACTAAGCCGCATCTGCGGCAAACGGATTCGGAAACGGAATCCCTATCGACCGCCCTACCGAATTTTCAGACGACCTTTTCAAAACTTTCCGACAGGCATACCGCCGGAGACATCCATGAAACTGATTTACACCATTATCAAAGTCATCATTTTATTATTGTTTTTACTGCTCGCCGTCATCAATACCGACAGCGTCGCCTTCCACTACCTGCCCGGTCAGAAAGCCGATTTACCGCTGATTGTCGTCCTCTTCGGCGCGTTTGTCATCGGCATCGTGTTCGGCATGTTTGCCCTGTTCGGCAGACTTTTGGCGCTTCGCAGCGAAAACAACCGCCTGCGTGCCGAAGTCAAAAAACACGCGCATTTGAGCGAAAAAGACCTCGTCGCCCCCGTACCGCAACAACCTGCACCGCAAACCACCGTCCCTGCCAAACAACCCGTACAAACGCCCAAGCCTTAAAAAAGGAATCACATGGACAACGAATTGTGGGTCATCCTCCTGCCCATTACCCTTTTGCCTGTCTTTTTCGCCATGGGCTGGTTTGCCGCCCGTATCGACATGAAAACCGTGTTGAAACAGGCGAAAAGCGTGCCTGCCGGCTTTTACAAAAGTCTGGACGCATTGGTTGACCGCAACAGCGGCCGTGCCGCCCGCGAACTGGCGGAAGTCATCGACCAGCAGCCGCAGTCTTACGACCTTAACCTGACCTTGGGCAAACTCTACCGTCAGCGTGGCGAAAACGACAAAGCCATCAATATGCACCAAGCCCTGCTCGACTCGCCCGATACCGTCAACGAAAAACGCGCGCGGGTGTTGTTCGAACTCGCGCAAAACTACCAAAGCGCAGGCTTGGTTGACCGTGCCGAACAAATCTTCATCGGCTTGCAGGAAGGCAACATGGCGCGCGAAGCCCGTCAGCACCTGCTCAGCATCTACCAGCAAGACCGCGACTGGGAAAAAGCCATCGAAACCGCGCAACTCCTCAGCCACGACGAGCAGACCTACCAATTTGAAATTGCACAGTTTTATTGCGAACTTGCCCAAACCGCGCTGTTCAAATCCAATCTTGACGCCGCCCGTTACAACGTCCAAAAAGCCTTGGATGCCAACAAAAAATGCGCCCGCGCCAACATGATTTTGGGCGACATCGAAACCAAACAGGGCAATTTCCCTGCCGCTGTCGAGGCATACGGCGCCATCGAGCAGCAAAACCATGCCTACCTGAGCATGGTCGGCGAAAAACTCTACGAAGCCTACGCGGCCCAAGGCAAACAGGAAGAAGGGCTGAACCGGCTCATCGGCTACATGCAGACTTTCCCCGATTTGGACCTCATCAACGTCATTTACGAAAAAGCCCTGCTGCTCAAAGGCGAAAGCGAAGCCGCCCAACTTGCCATTGACCTCGTGCGTCAAAAACCCGACCTCAACGGCGTATACCGCCTGCTCGGTTTGAAAATCAGCGACATGAATCCCGCATGGAAAGCCGACGCCGACATGATGCGCTCCGTCATCGGCCGCCAACTCCAACGCAGCGTCATGTACCGCTGCCGCAACTGCCACTTCAAATCCCAAGTCTTCTTCTGGCACTGTCCCGCCTGCAACAAATGGGAAACCTTCACGCCCAATAAAATCGAAGTGTGAAGCAAACCAACAAAAAAGGTCGTCTGAAAAAAGTTTCAGACGACCTTTTAGCTATTTTCCATCCTACACTGCTACGGCGGCCTTGATGTGCGGATGCGGGTCGTAACCTTCCAACTCGAAATCTTCAAATTTGAATGCAAACAAGTCTTTGACTTCCGGATTGATTTTCATCACCGGCAGCGTGCGGGTGTCGCGGCTCAATTGCAGTTTTGCCTGTTCGAAATGGTTGCTGTACAGATGCGCATCGCCCAAAGTATGGATAAATTCGCCCGCCTCCAACCCGCAGACTTGGGCAATCATCATGGTCAACAGCGCGTAACTGGCAATGTTGAACGGTACGCCGAGGAAAATGTCCGCGCTGCGTTGGTAAAGCTGGCAGGACAATTTACCGTTGGCAACGTAAAACTGAAACAGCGCATGGCAAGGCGGCAATGCCATTTCATCCACCAGCGCGGGATTCCATGCCGACACAATCAGGCGGCGGGAATCAGGGTTTTTCTTGATTTGCTCCACGACGTTGGCAATTTGGTCGATATGGCGGCCGTCGGGTGCAGGCCAACTACGCCATTGGTAGCCGTACACAGGCCCCAAGTCGCCGTTTTCGTCCGCCCATTCGTCCCAAATGGAAACATTGTTATCTTTCAAATATTTGATGTTGGTATCGCCTTTGAGAAACCAAAGCAGCTCATGGATAATCGAGCGTAAGTGCAGCTTTTTGGTGGTCAGCAGCGGAAAGCCTTGACTCAAATCGAAGCGCATTTGATAGCCGAACACCGAACGAGTGCCTGTACCGGTACGGTCGGATTTATCGGTACCGTTTTCGAGAACGTGGCGCATTAAATCGAGGTAGGCTTTCATTGGTGTCCTTTAAGGGTGTGTGTTGTTGGAGATGATTTGGGGCGTATTGTATAGCAATTTGTCGATTAACAGCATAATCAAGGTCGTCTGAAAACTGGAAACAGGGTTCAGACAACCTTTGCTATCCGTTATGGATTGTCCTGAAACACGTTTTTCTATCTGAAACAAAATTCGTTTTTTAAGGTGTTATTTTCTTTCTTACCCTATTTCCCAAGCGTAATTTTCGTAAAATTGTTGACAATATTGATCGTTTTCACATGAAAATTTGTGCCGAATCGAATTTTTTACACTCTCCTGTTTCAAATTTCTAGTTAAATTACTTAGAATATATAACCAATTTATTTTAAAATTATGGAATTTTCAAAAATATTTTTATATTTTATTGGCCATATATACCAAATAATAAAATTCTCAAAAAAATAATGTCAACAATTTTCATCAAAACTGCTTGGCAGGCAAAAAAATTAGGTTTATATTGCTTTCCACAAATTCATCATCCTTTCCAATCTAATCCACAGGGAGCATAAAATGACCGATTTGAACGCCTTGTTTGCCAACCTCAAACAACGTAACCCCAATCAAGAGCCGTTTCACCAAGCGGTTGAAGAAGTATTCATGAGCTTGGGCCCGTTTTTGGCAAAAAATCCGAAATACACCCAACAAAACCTGCTTGAACGCATCGTTGAACCTGAGCGCGTCATTATGTTCCGCGTCACTTGGGTGGACGACAAAGGACAAGTCCAAGTCAACCGCGGCTACCGTATTCAAATGAGCTCCGCCATCGGCCCTTACAAAGGCGGCTTGCGTTTCCACCCGACCGTCGATTTGGGCGTATTGAAATTCCTCGCCTTTGAACAAGTATTCAAAAACGCCTTGACCACCCTGCCTATGGGCGGCGGCAAAGGCGGCTCCGACTTCGATCCCAAAGGCAAATCCGACGCCGAAGTGATGCGTTTCTGCCAAGCCTTTATGAACGAACTCTACCGCCACATCGGCCCGAACACCGACGTACCTGCGGGCGACATCGGCGTAGGCGGCCGCGAAATCGGTTTCCTCTTCGGACAATACAAAAAAATCCGCAACGAATTTGCCTCCGTCCTGACCGGCAAAGGCCTCGAATGGGGTGGCAGCCTTATCCGTCCTGAAGCGACCGGCTACGGTACCGTGTACTTCGCCCAATCCATGCTGCAAACACGCGGCGACTCGATTGAAGGCAAACGCGTGCTGATTTCCGGCTCCGGCAACGTCGCGCAATACGCCGCCGAAAAAGCCATCCAGCTGGGCGCGAAAGTGCTGACCGTTTCCGACTCCAACGGCTTCGTCCTCTTCCCCGACAGCGGCATGACCGAAGACCAACTCGCCGCGCTTATCGAGCTGAAAGAAGTCCGCCGCGAACGTGTTTCCACCTATGCCAAAGAGCAAGGTTTGAAATACTTTGAAAACCAAAAACCGTGGGGCGTTGCCGCCGAAGTCGCCCTGCCCTGCGCGACCCAAAACGAATTGGACGAAGAGGCCGCCAAAACCTTGCTGGCAAACGGCTGCTACGTCGTTGCCGAAGGTGCGAACATGCCTTCTACTTTGGGCGCGGTCGATCAGTTCGTCAAAGCGGGCATCCTGTATGCGCCGGGCAAAGCCTCCAACGCCGGCGGCGTGGCAACTTCAGGCTTGGAAATGAGCCAAAACGCCGTCCGTCTGGCTTGGAGCCGCGAAGAAGTCGACCAACGCTTGTTCGACATCATGCAAAGCATCCACGAATCCTGCCTGAAATACGGCACTGAAAACGGCAAAACCAACTACGTCAACGGCGCGAACATCGCCGGTTTCGTCAAAGTCGCCGATGCGATGCTGGCGCAAGGCATTGTGTAAGTCTCATTGTCCTGACTTTAGGCTGTGGAAAGGTCGTCTGAAAACCTTAATTCAAGGTTTTCAGACGACCTTTTTTAATGTTCGGAACTGCTTATAGCGGATTCAAAGGCAGGCACACAATAAAGCGCACCTTAGTGTGATTTCAAACCTGCCTCGTTTTTTATAGTGGATTAAATTTAAATCAGGACA
>NZ_KV821542.1:5044-32247 GCF_001815675.1 Neisseria sp. HMSC065D04 | reverse complement strand
AAAGGTCGTCTGAAATCCCTTTCAGACGACCTTTTCATTTTCTTACTGTCTAATTCAATTAGCCGATTTCGTTATACTTAGTCGGCAAACTGTTTTTTCATGCGTTCGCGGCGTTCTTGTGCTTCTACGGAAAGTGTAGCAGTCGGGCGGGCAAGGAGGCGTTTGAGGCCGATGGGCTCGCCGGTATCCGCGCAGAAGCCATAATCGCCTTCGTCGATGCTGCGGATGGTTGCTTGTACTTTACCTAGAAGTTTGCGCTCGCGGTCGCGGGTGCGCAGTTCCAGCGCGTACTCTTCTTCTTGAGTGGCGCGGTCGGCAGGATCGGGAGCCGATTCGTGTTCTTGCAGGTGGCCAGTGGTGGCAGATGCGTTTTCAATCAGTTCGTCTTGCATTTTTACCAGCAGTTCGCGGAAGAATGCCAACTGGTCACTATTCATGTAGTCTTCTTCCGGGCCGTCCCAATTCAAAATGTCTTGTTCTGTCAGCTTTGCCATAATTTTTCTTTCAATCTATTGCGGGAAACAAAATGCTACTCAAGTGGTTTATTTTATTGATTTCTTAGGACTTCTTTTCTCAAGCCCGTTTGGAAATGGCGGCATGATACCATGTTTTCACAGTCGTGTTTTCGATTTTCACTTTTTTGCATTTTGCTTACGTCATACTGCAAATTCTTAATGAACTCGCTGTCTATTGCAGTAGCCACAAGTTGATTTGGCGGGTAATTTGGGGCGATAGACTGCTTAACCAGATCCACAGTAATAATGCCAATATACTACCCGAAAAATCGTAGCGTCCGTACTTTAAAAACTGTACAGGGAAAAGGATGGGGCGATATATCCGTTCCAACGCGACGGAAAGTTGGGAATAGGGATCTTTAATACTGAGCACCATGCGGATAAACAACCCTATCAATAACACATAAGCTGCTGATTTAATTGTATTCAATACTGCCAGTATAAAATTGGCGATGATGATTTTTGCGCTGAATGCGGTGGGCTGCGCCACTAAAGTGATGAAGGTGAATGCGATGTAATATAACAACAGTCCTGACAACAGGCAGGCTGGGTCGTATTTTTTAACCGGCAGAATTTTATGCAGCGGGTTGACCAGCCAATCGGTTGATCGCTTACTGAACGCCAAGAGCGCATGATTTTCACTCAATCCCGCCGCTTGCAGGAAGAGGCGTGCCAAACACAGGATAACGATGCCGTCGGCAAGCAATATCAATAAATCTCTGCGCATTTTCAGACGACCTTATATTGTTTTGCCATTTCCTGCGAACGCTTGACGCAGGCTTCAACGCCTTGGGCAATGGCTTCGGCAACGTGGCATGATTTGAACGTTTCGATGGCTTCATGGGTGGTTCCGCCTTTGGAAGTAACGTTTTGCTGCAATTGCGCGAAGTCTTCGCCGCTTTGCTCTGCCAAGGCGACTGCACCTTTAAACGTGGCGAGACTGAGGGTGCGGGCATCTTCTTCGCTAAACCCTTGCGCCTGAGCGGCGGCTTGCAGCGCGCCGAGTAAGTAAAAGACGTAGGCGGGGCCGCTGCCGCTGATGCCGGTAATGTTATGCAACTTGTCTTCTTCGTCCAGCCAAACGGTCAAACCGACGGAGCGCATAATTCGGTCTGCGGCGGTGCGGTCGGCTTCGGATACTTCCGCTTCGGCAAACATGCCAGATACGCCCAAACCGATTTTTCCCGGCGTATTGGGCATAGTACGGATGATTCGGCGTGTTCCGCCAAGGTAGCGGCTGAGGGTATCAATAGACAAACCGGCGGCAACGGATAGCACCAATGCGCCGTTGACACGAACGTTGCGGCACGCGGCTTCCATGTCCTGCGGTTTGACGGCAAGAATCAAAACGTCGTCTGAATACAGTTCGGGCAGGGATTCAGAAACTTCAACATTCAATTCTTTTGCCAAACGCTCGCGTTTCTCCGCGCCGCGGTTGGCGATGTGGATGCGGTATCCACCCTGCTTGACCAATCCGCCCGCAATGGCGGTCGCCATATTGCCGCCGCCTAAAAAGTAGATGTTCATAAATTTCCTTAAATTTTTAAATGAAATACATTTTATAGTGGATTAACTCTAAATCAGGACAAGGCGACGAAGCCGCAGACAGTACAGATAGTACGTTCAGCACCTTAGAGAATCGTTCTCTTTGAGCTAAGGCGAGGCAACGCCGTACTGGTTTAAAGTTAATCCACTATACTTGGGGTCGTCTGAAATGCCGTTCCCACCAAAGCGGAAAATTTCAGACGACCTTTTTACCAACAGACGCTTTCGGGCAGCGATGTTCGGTATAAACCCTGTTTTTTTCAAAAATCTATTGCCGCCGGCTTTTTGGGCTTACACCAGCCTGACAAGGACTCACATGGATACCAGTCCATCAACCGACAACCCGTTAACGTCAAACAAAGCAAAACAACCGAGATAATCTGTTTTATTGACTGTCTTTCCCTTTTGGTTCCCGTCTACCGAAAATCGCGCTGCCGATGCGCACATGCGTTGCACCGCACGCGACCGCCACAGGCATATCGCCGGACATTCCCATCGACAATACATCCGCGCAAACACCCGCCGCGTTCAGGTCGGCAAGCAGTTTCTGCATGGTTTGGAACTGAACGCGCAACGCTTCATCATCGCTGTCGGCTTTGGCGACACACATCAACCCGCGTACAACCACATTCGGCAACTTCGCCACTTCCACCGCCAGCGCGACCGCCTCATCGGGCGCAACGCCGTGTTTCGCCTCCTCGCCCGCGATATTGACTTCGATGCACACCTGCAAAGGCGGCATTTCGGGCGGACGCTGTTCGCTCAAGCGGCGGGCGGTTTTCAGACGACCTATCGTATGCACCCAATGCGCGCGTTCGGCGACAAATTTGGTCTTGTTCGACTGCACATCGCCGATGACGTGCCAAATAATGTCGGGCAAATCCGCGAGCGTTTCCGTTTTCTCGTACCACTCCTGAATATAGTTCTCACCGAAATCACGCTGCCCTGCGGCATATACCTCGCGGATGTCGTCTGAAGGGAAGGTTTTGCTGACAGCAATCAGACCCACTTCGCCCGCCTGCCTGCCCGCCTTTTGCTCGGCTTCGGCAATGCGGCGGCACACCTCCGCATAATTTTGTTGCAATACCGACATGATTTCTTCCTTTATTACATCAATTACAGCGATTTTGAAAATTTTACTTGGTCTGAACGGTTTATGTATTTAAAATAATACAATTTATCGGAACCTGAACAGGGAAATGCCCGGCATTCCGCATCCGCATTTTAAATCGGGTTCCGCCTCATTATTCTAAACTAAAACAAGGCCACATTATGCAGATTACCGACTTACTCGCTTTCGGCGTCAAAAACAAAGCTTCCGACCTTCACTTAAGCGCCGGAATGTCCCCCATGATCCGCGTTCACGGCGACATCCGCCGCATAAACCTGCCCGAAATGTCCGCCGAAGAAGTCGGCAACATGGTTACTTCGGTCATGAACGACCACCAGCGCAAACTGTTCCAACAAGATTTGGAAGTGGACTTCTCCTTCGAGTTGCCCAACGTCGCCCGTTTCCGTGTCAACGCATTTACCTCCAACCGCGGCCCTGCCGCCGTCTTCCGTACCATTCCGAGCGACGTATTGACGCTGGAAGACCTGCGCGCCCCGCGTATTTTCCAAAAAATCGCCGACAACCCGCGCGGCTTGGTATTGGTAACCGGCCCGACCGGTTCCGGTAAATCCACCACGCTGGCGGCGATGATCAACTACATCAACGAAACCCAACCCGCACACATCCTCACCATCGAAGACCCGATCGAGTTCGTCCACCAAAGTAAAAAAGCCCTCGTCAACCAGCGCGAGCTGCACCAACACACCCACAGCTTCGCCAACGCCCTGCGTTCCGCATTGCGTGAAGACCCCGACGTAATCCTCGTGGGTGAGATGCGCGACCCTGAAACCATCGGCCTCGCGCTGACTGCCGCCGAAACCGGCCACTTGGTATTCGGTACGCTGCACACCACCGGCGCCGCCAAAACCGTGGACCGTATCGTCGACGTATTCCCTGCCGGCGAAAAAGAGATGGTGCGTTCGATGCTGTCCGAATCCCTGCGCGCGGTTATTTCGCAAACCCTGCTGAAAACCCGCGACGGCAACGGCCGTGTCGCCGCACACGAAATCCTCATTTCCACCCCCGCAGTGCGCAACCTGATCCGCGAAAACAAAATCGCCCAAATCAACTCCGCGCTGCAAACCGGTCAATCACACGGCATGCAAACCCTCGACCAAGCGCTGCAAACCCTCGTCCGCCAAGGTACCATCAGCCCCGACGTAGCCCGCAGCAAAGCGCAAAACAGCGACAGCATGACCATCGTCTGATAAACACATTCCATTATCGGGAACAAACCAGGTCGTCTGAAAACGCAGTTTCACAACGAGGAAGCCCGTTTCCCATTTTCAGACGACCTCCGCAAGGCAGGCACAACACCCAATAACAAACAAACCGCCCGCCGGTCTCAATATTCACTTACTGATAAAGAGTACACAAAATGAGCGAAACAACTCCTTTACACGACTTACTCAGCGAAATGGTGCAAGCCTACTCGCAAAAAAACCAACCGCCGCACATCCCCACCCCCGCCGAAATCGGCACACACCTCCATCCCCTGCTCGACCGCATGTGCGTCGAAGCAGAAAAACGCGGCGCATCCGACATCTTCATCAGCGCAGGCTTCCCGCCTGCCGTCAAAGTCAGCGGCACCCTAACCCCCGTCCCGCACAAAGCCCTGACCGGCGAAGACACAGCCGCCATCGTCGAATCCACCATGAACCCCGAGCAGCTTGAGACCTTCAACCGCGAATGGGAACTCAACTACTCCGTCCAATCCCGCAGCAACACCCGTTACCGTGTCAACGCCTACCACGAACAAGGCCGCGTCGGCATGGTCTTGCGCCGCATCAACCAAGAAATCCCCGAAATGGAGAGCCTCGGCCTGCCCGCCAAACTCAAAGACCTCTCCCTTTCCCCGCGCGGCCTGCTGATCCTTGCCGGCCCGACCGGTTCCGGTAAATCGACCACCATGGCATCCATGCTCGACT
Source organism: Neisseria sp. HMSC065D04 (assembly GCF_001815675.1). Taxonomy (NCBI): domain Bacteria; kingdom Pseudomonadati; phylum Pseudomonadota; class Betaproteobacteria; order Neisseriales; family Neisseriaceae; genus Neisseria; species Neisseria sp. HMSC065D04. Next base: position 27,148 of record NZ_KV821542.1, on the reverse strand, counting down.
ACCGCAACCACAAAATGCCCGGCCACATCGTCACCATCGAAGACCCGATCGAATTCATCTACAAACCCCGCCGCAGCATCTTCACCCAGCGCGAAGTCGGCATCGACACCAACGACTGGAAAATCGCCGTCCAAAGCGCAATGCGTCAAGCGCCCGACGTCGTCTGTATCGGCGAGGTGCGCAGCGAAGCCAGTATGGAATACGCCCTCCAGCTTGCCCAAACCGGCCACTTGTGCGTCTTCACCATCCACGCCAACACCGCCGCCCAAACCATCGAGCGTATCATCAACTTCTACCAAGAAGACCGACGCAAACAAGTCCTCATGGATTTGGCGCTCAACCTGACCGGCATCATCGGCCAACGCCTCGCCATCAAGAAAAACCGCAGCCAGCGTACCGCCGTCGTCGACCTTCTGCTCAACACGCCCGCCATGCAGGATTTGATTTTCAAAGGCGAACTCATGGAAATCCGCGAACTCATGATGCGCTCCGGCACAGACGGCATGCAGACCTTCGACCAACACCTGTTCGAACTCTACATCCAAGGTCAAATCGAATACGACGAAGCCCTGCGCCAAGCCGTTTCCACCAACGACCTGCGCCTGCGCATCCAAATGCACGAAGAAGGCAACGACCCCGACCGCCTCTACGACCGCATCAGCGATTTGAACCTGATTTCGTAAACACCCGATTTCAGGTAAGACAAAGGTCGTCTGAAAACCCAACAACCAGGTTTTCAGACGACCTTTGATATAGTGGATTAACAATTTAAATCAGGACAAGGCGACGAAGCCGCAGATAGTACAGATAGTACGTTCAGCACCTTAGAGAATCGTTCTCTTTGAGCCTAAGGCGAGGCAACGCCGTACCGGTTTAAAGTTAATCCACTATATTTGATACGGCGATTATCCGCCCCCCCTTATCAAGAAGGTTTTAGGGAGAGCGCAACCATCGGATTGGCTTTAACCAGAATCAGCGCCCAGTTTTGCATGAGCGCTAGTCTTAAGCTCCCTTTGTCGGAAAAAAACAGATTACCGAATACGATGTTTGCCGTTTCTGTCGATTTTGACCAATTTGACGTCAAATATCAAAACGGAATTCGGACCGATTTTATTGCCAAGCTTTTCTTCTCCGTAAGCGAGTTTGGCAGGAATATAAAAGGTAGCCTCGCCGCCTGCTTTCAAAAGCTGCAAACCTTCTATCCAGCCCGGTATGGTTTGGTCAAGCCGAAAAGAGATAATGCCGCCTACTCCATCATCACTTACACCTTCTTTACTGCTGTCGAAGACAGTACCGTCAATCAGGCGGCCTTCATATTCGACATGTACGAGATCGTTTTTCCGAGGCTGTCTGCCTGTACCCTCTTTGATCATTTTGTACTGCAAACCGGATGCTGTTGTTTTCACGCCCTCTTTAGTGGCATTTTCTTTCAAAAAAGCCTCACCTTTTTCTTTATTGGCTCGTGCTTCTTCCTCGTATTTTTTCGTTGCTTTAGCTTCAAGTTCTGTCATGATTTCCACCTGCGCTATGCCGGCTTCCGACTCACTCAATTTAGTCTGTTTACCATCGTATACGGACTGTACGGCGTTAAAGAAGGCTTTCATATCAACTTCGAAACCCTGTTTCTTCATCTGCTTCAAGGATTTGCCAATATCCATACCCATTGCATAGCTGCCTTTTTCATCCAAACTTTTGAAAGATGAAGATGTATCTGATTCAACAGAAGTCCCGGTCTCTTTTGCAGTTGTACCGTTAAGGGATGAAGGCGTAGTCGTAGTTGAAGAAGTATCGGGGGTTTTATTGCTGCAAGCTGTCAGGGGAAACGTGGCAATCAGTGCCAACATGCTTAATTTCAAGATTTTATTCATGGTATTTCTCTTTGGCAGAAAATTGGAAGAAGCAGGGATTATAACCTTTGCATAAAGAAATCAGAAAAAAATCATACAAACACGATAAAAAAGGTCGTCTGAAACCCGAAAACCCAGTTTTCAGACGACCTTTCTCACTCTTATAGCAATAAAGCCACACCGATCAATGTAAACTGCCATTTAAGCCTTTATCATTTTCTCCACAGTCCGCCTCCGCTGCCAAACGCACCCCTCTCCACACAGCAAGGTTCATAAATCTTCATACTTTTCATCGCACTTTACGCAAATTATAAATCGTACACCTCAACATTTCGGGCGATACAAATTCAGCCGTTTCAATGAATTACAAACGTTAAGCACTTGAGAAGATGGGTAACGCCTCGGCAAAGGCGGTTGCGGCTCATCCGCAAGCATCCGATACTGGATTCGTCGGAAGCAGAAACACGCTTCCTGTTTATCCGTGAAGGAGCATTATCATGAAAAAAACCTTACTGACTGTTTTATTGGCTACTGCTTCCGCCATCACTTTCGCTGACGGTTCTTTTACCGGCGCAGGCTTGGAAGTCGGCGCGGGCGCAACCAAAAGTGATGTGCGCAACGTTAATCTGAATGAAAAAACCAAAGGCGACGTTGCCGTACGCGGCAGCTACAACACACAATTCGGACAAAGCAACTGGATTGGCGGCGTTGAAGCCGGTGTCAAACCGCTGCACCGCAAAATCGCGGGCAATGCGAAACAAAAAGTCGATGCCAACGTTTCCTACGTCCAAGGCTACCGCCTGACCGACAACGCGCTGGCTTACGGTAAGGTCGGCTACCACTACGGCCGCTTCGACAATCTGGGCGCGAAACGCAACAATATGAACGGCCTCGGCTACGGCATGGGCGCGAAATACGCCGTTGCACCGAATGTCGAAGTCGGCGCCGAATGGGAGCAAACCCGTTATAAAAAAGACAATTTGAAAATCCACAACAACAGCTACATGGCTACTGTCGGCTACCGCTTCAAATAATCTTTTTTAAACAGACAAAGGTCGTCTGAAACCGGATTTACGGTTTCAGACGACCTTTTTGTCGATTCGGGCATCTTAACGATGCCCTCTTCTTTCAGCCTTCAGTCTTTACGCGTTTCCACCAAGACCATTTCGGTGGCAGCAACGGGTTCGGCTTCGACTTTCGGCACGTCCGCGCGGCGCAGGCCGGATTCGGGTTCGGGCTGAACCTGTTCGGCAAAGGCGGCGACGGCTTCGGGATTGGTTTCGACAAACACCAAACCGCCTAAGTCGGGCATCGCGGCAACGGCAGGGACAGTTTCTTCCGGCTCGGTCGCTTCCGCTTGGCCTGCTTCCGGCGCAGTTTGCGGTTCGGATTCTGCTGCTTGGGAGGCTGCGGCGGCCGCTGCTGCTGCGGCAAGGGCTTCGATGGCGGCGGCGGCTTCGCGTTCGGCTTTCCAAACGACCAGCTCTTCCTCCATTTCGGCGACAGCTTCGGCTTCACCTTCGGCAGGGACGGCGGTCATCGGTTGGTAGCCGTCTTCGGTTTCGATGGCGAACACGGAGGTCGGGGTTTCTTCAACACTGCCGATGGCGGAGTCGATGATGCTGCATTCGTCGTCGGTGCTGTCTTCGATCAGGATGCCGCTGTCCGCTTCTTCGCCTTCTATGGAGAACACGAAGGCTTCTTCAGTGGCCGCAACGGGTTCGGAAACGACGACAACCAAAGGCTCGCCGCTATCCTCGGGAGCGGGGATGGTTACGGCAAACGGTTCTTCTTCGACAGGCTCGCCCATGACGTGCGCGGCGGCGAAGCGGACTTTGTCGGCGGTATCGTGAATATTCAGGTACTGCTCGATTTTGGCGGCAGACGGAATATTGCGTTTTTTACCGTTTTGACGGCGGTCACGCTGATTGTTGCGTTCGCGGCGGTCGCGTTGGTTGTTGCGCTCGCGTTGGCGGCGGTCGTTGCCTTTCGGTGCATCGTTATCTGCAGTTTGCACACCTTCTTCCGCTGCGTTGTCCACTGCTTCGGACAAGGTTTCTTCCGCGCGGATTTCCGCTTGTTCGCGGTTGCGTTCGTTGCGGTTGTTGTTGCGGCGGCGTTTGCTGCCTTGCGCCTGTTCGCCCGAACGGGATTCGTTTTCAGACGACGTTGCAGCGGCAAGTGCTTGGACTTCGAGGTTTTCGGCTTCCGCGGCGGCGTTGCGCTCGTTTTGGCGGTTGCGGCTGCGGCGGTTGTCTTTGGCGTTGCGGGTTTCGTTTTCCTCCGCCTGATTGTCCGCTGCTTTGTCTTTGAAGTCCGCCACTTCGCGCACTTCTACCTTGCTGCCGTCGTGCCTATTGTTGCGGCGCGGGTTTTGGCGGCGGTTGTTTGCGCGGCGGTTGCCGGAATTGCCGTTGCGGTTGTTGCCGTTTGAAGTGCGTTTTTCCGCCACTTCGGCAACAGGCGCGGTTTCGGCTGCGGTATTGCCGCCGAAAATGCGTTTGAGCCATGCTTTGAAGGTATCCCACCATGAACCGCTTTTCTGCTCGGATACGGTCGGGGCAGGCTGGGTATGGCGCACACCTTTGACGGCGGGTTCGGGACGGGCGGCTTTGGCTCTTTCGCTGCCGAAAGGTTTGGCGGATTCGTCTTCTTCCGGCTCGGTAACGCGTTTGTAGCTCGGTTCACCGTCTTCTTCTACGTCGTCGATGCGGATGCGGTTGATTTCGTAGTGCGGGTTTTCCAAGTGGATATTCGGAATCAGGACGACGTTGACGTCCAAACGCTCTTCCATCGCAAACAGCTCGGCGCGTTTTTCGTTCAGCAGGAAGGTGGCGACATCGACGGGCACTTGGGCGTGCACTTCGCCGGTGTTGTCTTTCATCGCTTCTTCTTGAATGATGCGCAAAACGTGCAGGGCGGTCGATTCGATGCCGCGGATGACGCCGGTACCGGCGCAGCGCGGGCAGGCGACATGGCTGCTTTCGCCCAAGGCGGGTTTCAGGCGTTGGCGGCTCAATTCCAAGAGGCCGAAGCGGGACAGTTTGCCCATTTGCACGCGGGCGCGGTCTTTTTTGAGCGCGTCGCGCAGGACGTTTTCAACATCGCGCTGATGCTTGGGGTTTTCCATGTCGATGAAGTCGATGACGACCAAACCGCCCAAGTCACGCAAACGCATTTGGCGGGCGACTTCTTCGGCGGCTTCCATATTGGTTTTGAAGGCGGTGTCTTCGATGTCCGCGCCGCGGGTCGCTCGGGCGGAGTTGACGTCGATGGAAACGAGGGCTTCGGTGTGGTCGATCACAATCGCGCCGCCGGAAGGCAGGCTGACGCTGCGGGCAAACGCGCTTTCGATTTGGTGTTCGATTTGGAAGCGTGAGAACAGCGGCGTGTGGTCTTCATAGAGTTTCAGACGACCTATGTTGCTCGGCATGACGTAGCTCATAAACTCGGCAACTTGGTCATAAACCTCTTGATTGTCCACCAGAATTTCGCCGATGTCGGGACGGAAATAGTCGCGGATGGCGCGGATGAGCAGCGAGCTTTCCATGAAGAGGAGGTAGGGTTCGTGGTGCGCCTTACCGGCTTCTTCGATGGCCTGCCAAAGCTGTTTGAGGTAGTTCAAATCCCATTCCAACTCTTCCGCGCTGCGGCCGATACCGGCGGTGCGGGCGATGATGCTCATGCCGTTCGGAATGTCGAGTTCTGCCATAGCGGCTTTGAGTTCTTGGCGCTCTTCGCCTTCGATACGGCGGGATACGCCGCCACCGCGCGGGTTGTTGGGCATCAATACCAGATAACGTCCGGCCAGGCTGATGAAGGTGGTCAGCGCCGCGCCTTTGTTGCCGCGTTCGTCTTTTTCAACTTGGACGATGACTTCCATGCCTTCTTTGAGCACGTCCTGAATGCGCGCCCTGCCGCCTTCGTAATCTTGGAAATACGAACGGGACACCTCTTTAAACGGCAAAAAGCCGTGGCGGTCGGTTCCGTAATCTACGAAACACGCTTCCAGCGACGGCTCGATGCGGGTGATGATACCCTTATAAATATTACCTTTGCGCTGCTCTTTACCCAGCGTTTCGATGTCCAAATCCAAAAGGTTTTGCCCATCGACAATGGCAACGCGCAGCTCTTCGGCCTGCGTTGCATTGAACAACATTCTTTTCATAATCATTACCTCGCACAGGCGGGCAGCCTTTTCAGACGACCTGCCTGCTCTTTGTCAGACACTCTGCGAGGCGGGCGGGATTAGGCATAGCCCACGCCCCTTTTCGGCGCGGGATGCAGAAACCCGGATGAGCAATCAGTTTTTGAATTGAAGTCCGCAAGGTTGCACGCCGCCCAAAATAATGCGGCCGTGTGCGGAAGGATACGGATAAAGAAGGTAATAAAGAACAATGCGGCGGAACACTCCGTCCGCCGCCGAAGTCCGGACGGTACAGGCCCGGCTTGAAAAACAGGTAGCCGACATCTTCTTATTATCGTTATGCCGGAAGTTTCGAACGGTGCGGCGCGGCAGGTTTGTCAAACACCCGTCCCTCGTCTTATGCCCGGTCAAATCGGCAAAATCAAATCAAACTTAATCACGCTCCTGCGTTTACGGGCTTGGGCATAAACGCAGGGAAAATGCTTTGCAGAGTGCGTTTTTAATATAAAATCTCGTTTTAACAATACCATCCGTCCCATACGGCCTGTTTGTACAGGTTTCTGCCGAAACGGATGTTCGGGATTATAGATGAAAACGCACGCAATAAGCAAAGATTCAGTCAGCCTGATTACCGTCGCCGAACACGAAGCCGGACAACGCCTTGACAACTATCTGATAAAAATCCTCAAAGGCGTACCCAAAAGCCATATCCACCGCATTATCCGCGCCGGCGAAGTGCGCCTGAACAAAAAACGCTGCAAGCCCGACAGCCGCATCCAAACAGGCGACCTGCTCCGCATCCCGCCCGTGCGCACCGCCGAAAAACAAAGGTCGTCTGAAAACCGCACCCAAGCCGTACCCGCGCGCGAATTTACCATCATCTACGAAGACGACGCATTGCTCGTCATCGACAAACCCGCAGGCACCGCCGTCCACGGCGGCAGCGGCGTGAGCTTCGGCGTCATCGAACAAATCCGCCGCGCCCGCCCCGAAGCCCGCTATCTCGAACTCGTCCACCGCCTCGACAAAGACACCAGCGGCCTCCTGATGATCGCCAAAAAACGCAGCGCGCTCGTCAAACTGCACGAAGCCATCCGCAACGATCACCCCAAAAAAATCTACCTCGCGCTGGGCGTAGGCAAACTGCCGAACGACAGCTTCCACGTCAAACTGCCCCTGTTCAAATACACCGGCGCACAAGGCGAAAAAATGGTGCGCGTCAGCGAAGACGGACAATCCGCGCACACCATCTTCCGCGTGCTCAACCGCTTTTCAGACGACCTCCTGCACCAAGTCGGTCTCTCTCACCTCACCCTCGTGCAAGCCACCCTGAAAACCGGCCGCACCCACCAAATCCGCGTCCACCTCCAATCGCAGCAATGCCCCATCGCCGGCGACGAACGTTACGGCGACTACCAAGCCAACAAACGCCTCCAGAAACTCGGTTTGAAACGGATGTTCCTGCACGCCGCAGAGCTGCACCTCGACCACCCGCTGACAGGCGAAAAACTCATCTTAAAAGCCCCGCTGCCGCAAGACTTGGCACAATTTGTCTTAATGCTGGAAAACGCAGGAAAGGTCGTCTGAAACCCGCAGCGTGGGCTTTGCCCGCGACATGAGTGCAAAGACACGGATGGATTCAGATTGCCAGACCACAAATTTCGTGGGCATAGCCCACGCTACAACTCGCTCAAAAAATTAAATACCAACCTGCTCCTCGAAAACACCCAAAGGTCGTCTGAAATCCGTAGCATGGGCTTTGCCCGCGACATGAGTGCAAAAACGACGGACGGATTCGGATTGTCAGACCGCAAATTTCGTGGGCGTAGCCCACCTACAACTCACTCAAAAAATTAAATACCAACCGCTCCTCGAAAACACCCAAAGGTCATCTGAAACCCGTAGCGTGGGCTTTGCCCACGACATGAGTGCAAAGACACGGATGGATTCAGATTATCAGGCGGCAAGTTTCGCGGGCAAAGCCCACGCTACAACTCCCCACACCGACAACCTTATCCCCGCCCGCCCCACGCCTTTCAGACGACCTTTTTTTCCGCTACCATAACGCCCGACACAAACACGGACAAACACCATGACCCCGACACAGCAACTCCAATCAGGCATACAGGCATTAGGTTTGGACCTATCCGCTGAACAGCAAACCCTACTGCTCGCCTATACCGGCCTGCTCAAAAAGTGGAACAAGACCTACAACCTCACCGCCCTGCGCGACGAAGCGCAAATGGTCAGCCACCACCTGCTCGACAGCCTGACCCTGCTCCCCTACCTACAAGGCGCGCACACTATGCTGGATGTCGGCTCCGGCGGCGGACAGCCCGGCATTCCCGCCGCCATCTGCCGCCCCGACCTCAACATCACCCTTCTGGACGCCAACACCAAAAAAACCGCCTTCCTGCAACAAGCCGTCATCGAACTCGGACTAAGTAACGTCCGCGTCGTCAGCGGCCGCGTCGAAGCCGTTCAAGACTTACAAGCCGACATCATCACCAGCCGCGCCTTCGCCGAACTCGCCGACTTCGTCAACTGGACGGCACACCTGCTGAAAGACGGCGGCCGCTGGGTCGCCATGAAAGGCGTGTACCCCGAAGAAGAAATCGCCAAACTCCCCGACACCGTCGCCGTCGAACGCGTCGAAGCCCTCCACGTCCCCGGCTTGGATGCAGAACGGCATATGGTGGTTTTGAAGAAGGTTTGAACCTTCCGAACGTTTAGCCTGAATATTGCAAAGGTCGTCTGAAAACCCGAAACAGGGCTTTTCAGACGACCTTTCGGTTTATGGCTGCTTCGTTGCAAAATATAAACACGGTTTGTCATAAATAAAGATAATTATTATCAATTATTTCGATTAAGCAAAAATATTTCCTATAATGCCGCATCCCTTCACCTTTCGAGTTGAACATGCAATATTCTGCCCGCCTTTCCCTGCTTCCCGCCCTGATTGCCTCCGCTTTCCCGCTGTATGCCGCCGATACCGCCGATAGCGAACATTACACCGCCACACTGCCCACCGTTACCGTGGTCGGACAGTCCGACACCAGCGCACTCAAAGGCTACATCAATTACGACGAAGCTGCCGTTACCCGCAACGGGCAGCTCATTAAAGAAACGCCGCAAACCATCGATACGCTCAACATTCAGAAAAACAAAAACTACGGCACGAACGATTTGAGTTCCATCCTCGAAGGCAACGCCGGTATTGACGCTGCCTACGATATGCGCGGCGAAAGCATTTTCCTGCGCGGTTTTCAAGCCGACGCCTCCGATATTTACCGCGACGGCGTGCGCGAAAGCGGACAGGTCCGCCGCAGTACCGCCAACATCGAGCGCGTGGAAATCCTGAAAGGCCCGTCTTCCGTCCTTTACGGTCGTACCAACGGCGGCGGCGTCATCAATATGGTCAGCAAATACGCCAATTTCAAACAAAGCCGCAACATCGGTGCGGTTTACGGCTCGTGGGCAAACCGCAGCCTGAATATGGACATCAACGAAGTGCTGAACAAAAACGTCGCCATCCGCCTCACCGGCGAAGTCGGGCGCGCCAATTCGTTCCGCAGCGGCATAGACAGCAAAAACGTCATGGTTTCGCCCAGCATTACCGTCAAACTCGACAACGGCTTGAAATGGACGGGGCAATACACCTACGACAACGTGGAGCGCACGCCCGACCGCAGCCCGACCAAGTCCGTGTACGACCGCTTCGGACTGCCTTACCGCATGGGTTTCGCCCACCCGAACGATTTTGTCAAAGACAAGCTGCAAGTTTGGCGTTCCGACCTCGAATACGCCTTCAACGACAAATGGCGCGCCCAATGGCAGCTCGCCCACCGCACGGCGGCGCAGGATTTCGACCATTTCTATGCAGGCAGCGAAAACGGCAGCCTAATCAAGCGCAACTACGCCTGGCAGCAGACCGACAACAAAACCCTGTCGTCCAACTTCACGCTCAACGGCGACTACCACATCGGCCGTTTTGAAAACCACCTGACCGTAGGCTTGGATTACAGCCGCGAACACCGCAACCCGACATTGGGTTTCAGCCGCGCCTTTACAGCCTCCATCAACCCCTACGACCGCGCAATCTGGCCGGCTTCGGGCAGGCTGCAACCCGTCCTCACCCAAAACCGCCACAAAGCCGACTCCTACGGCATCTTTGTGCAAAACATCTTCTCCGCCACGCCCGACTTGAAATTCGTCCTCGGCGGCCGTTACGACAAATACACCTTTAATTCCGAAAACAAACTCACCGGCAGCAGCCGTCAATACAGCGGCCATTCGTTCAGCCCCAACATCGGCGCAGTGTGGAACGTAACGCCTGCCCACACGCTCTACGCCTCGTATAACAAAGGCTTCGCACCTTATGGCGGACGCGACGGCTATTTGAGCATCGACACTTCGTCTTCCGCCGTGTTCAACGCCGATCCCGAATACACCCGCCAATACGAAACCGGTGTCAAAAGCAGTTGGCTGGACGACCGCCTCAGCACCACATTGTCCGCCTACCAAATCGAACGCTTCAATATCCGCTACCGTCCCGACGCGCAAAATGATTCCTACACTTGGGCTGTCGGCGGCAAACACCGTTCGCGCGGCGTGGAGTTGTCCGCCATCGGACAAATCATCCCCAAAAAACTCTACCTGCGCGGATCGTTGGGCGTGATGCAGGCGAAAGTCGTTGAAGACAAAGAAAATCCCGACAGAGTGGGCATCCACTTGGACAACACCAGCAACGTTACCGGCAACCTGTTCTTCCGTTACACGCCGACCGAAAACCTCTACGGCGAAATCGGCGTAACCGGTACGGGCAAACGCTACGGCTACGATTCAAGAAACAAAGAAGTCACCACGCTTCCCGGCTTCGTCCGCACCGACGCCATGCTCGGCTGGAACCGCAAAAACCTGAACCTCACTTTCGCCGTCGGCAATCTGTTCAATCAAAAATACTGGCGTTCCGACGCCATGCCCGGCGCGCCGCGCACTTATACGGCGCGGGTGAATTACAGTTTCTAATTCCAGGCAGGAAATGGAACAAAGGTCGTCTGAAAACTCAAAACACGGGTTTTCAGACGACCTCTCGTTTTGGTATGCGGGATATGCCTTATCCCAGCGAGACCATTTCGATTTGTTCCATGCTGCGTCCGAGGAAGCGTTCGCCTATGGTGCGGAAGCGCAGAGGGATGTCGCTGACGTAGAAGCGGTAGTCGGGGCTGTCGTTTTCAGTGTTGAGCAGCCCTGCTTGGGCGAGCGCTTGGGCGGTCGCTTCGGCGGTGGTGATGGCGGAATCGACCAAGGCGACGTTTTGCGCTTCTTTGCCGATTAGGGGCTTGAGCAACGGGAAGTGGGTACAGCCGAGGACGAGCGTGTCAATGTCGTCCACCAAGAGCGGTTTGAGGTATTCGCGCACGGTCAGGCGGGTCACTTCGTGGTCAAGCCAGCCTTCTTCCACCAGCGGCACGAGCAGCGGCGTCGCCTGCGTGCGCACAAGCGTGTCGGGGTTTTGGGCGTGGATGGCGCGGGCATAGGCGTTGCTGTTGACGGTGGTGTTGGTGGCGATGATGCCGATTTTGTTGTTGCGCGTGGTGTTCAGGGCAGCCTGCGCGCCGGCGGAAATCACGTCCAATACGGGCATATTGCCTGCTTTTTGACGGATTTTTTGTCCGGCAACGGCGGCAATGGTGTTGCACGCGATGACCAGTGCCTTGACATCGTTTTCCAGCAGGAAATCGACAATCTGCATGGCGAAGGTTTCGATGGTGGCGCGGGATTTGGTGCCGTAGGGAACGCGGGCGGTGTCGCCGAAGTAGATGATGTTTTCCATCGGCAGGCGTTCCATCAGGGCGCGGACGTTGGTCAGGCCGCCGACGCCGGAATCGAAAACGCCGATGGGGCGTTGTTTGCTGATAGTCATGATGCGGTTTGTACGGATTAGGTATGATGGGGCGGATTGTACACGTTCGGCGCAAGGCTTAACAGGGACGGGGTCGTCTGAAAGGGGTTGAGTTGTGTGGAAACGGTGTTTTCAGACGACCTTTACGGCGTTTGGATGGCAGGCAGCAAAGATGCCGATTGAACATCTTTATCTAACTTTATCCTCCCTTATGTTTGCAAATGCCCGTAAATCCAGCATAATTAAGGTTTTTAGAACACGACAAGGCTGATTTCATGAGCGAGGGCGCAACCTTTTCCCGCCGGCTTCCCGACGAAGAGTCCACACTCGAGCTGGGCGGAAGTTGGGCAAAATCGCTGCGCGCGCCATTGGTCATCCATCTGCAAGGCGATTTGGGCGCGGGGAAAACCACGTTCACGCGCGGCATCCTGCGCGGACTCGGACACACCGGCGCGGTCAAAAGCCCGACCTACGCCATCGTCGAATCCTACCCGCTGGAAGTGTTCACGCTCCATCATTTCGACCTTTACCGCTTTGCCTCGCCCGAAGAATGGGAAGATGCGGGTTTGGACGACCTGTTCTCCCCTGACAGCGTCTGCATCATCGAATGGCCGCAACAAGGCGGCGCGTTCACGCCGCCCGCAGACATCACCGTATCCCTGAATCACGCCGTGCAGGGCAGGACCTGCACCGCTACCGCACACACCGCCAACGGACAAAAAAGTTTAGAAGCATGGTTAAATTCAAACTGACACGAAGACAAGTCGTCCGCCAAGCCGCCGGACTGTTGTTTACCCTCACGCCGATTGCCTCCGCCCTCGCCAAAGCCGCGCCGCCCGCCCAATTCGTCGCCGCCCGTATTTGGCCTTCGCACGCCTATACCCGCATCACCATCGAAAGCTCGCGCGCGCTGCAATATCAGCATTTCGCCTTGGAAAACCCCGGCAGGCTCGTCGTCGACATCCAAAACGCCAACATCAACAGCGTCCTGCAAGGCATTTCCGGCAAAGTCCTGCCCGACGACCCCTATATCCGCAGCATCCGTGCTGGACAAAACACCCCGACGACCGTACGCGTCGTGATCGACCTCAAGCAAAACGCCTATCCACAAGTCTTCTCGCTTGCCCCTGTCGGCGGCTTTAAAAACCGCCTCGTCATCGACCTCTATCCGCACGGTGTCGATGCCAACGATCCGATGATGGCGCTGCTCAACGGCAATCCGCCGAAACGCATGCAAACGCAACGTCCTGCCGAACGCACGGACATTGCCCAAGACGTACCTCCCCGCTCCAACCGCGGCGGACGCCGCCCCGTCGTCATGATAGACCCCGGTCATGGCGGTGAAGACCCCGGCGCCATCGGGTCCAGTGGCTTGAAAGAGAAAAACGTCGTCCTCTCCATCGCCCGCGAAACTAAAAACCGCCTTGAAAGCATAGGCTACACCGTTTACATGACCCGCAACGAAGACATCTTCATCCCGCTGGGCGTGCGCGTCGCCAAAGCCCGCGCCCGTCATGCCGACGTGTTCGTCTCCATCCACGCCGACGCCTTTACCAGCCCGTCTGCGCGCGGTACCGGCGTGTATATGCTCAACACCAAAGGTGCGACCAGCTCCGCCGCCAAATTCCTCGCCCAAACCCAAAACAACGCCGACGCCATCGGCGGCGTTCCCAAAAGCGGCAACCGCAGCGTCGATAACGCTATTCTCGACATGACCCAAACCGCCACCATGCGCGACAGCCGCAAACTCGGACATTCCGTCCTGACCGAATTGGGCAAACTCAACCAACTCCACAAAGGCCGCGTTGACGAAGCCAACTTCGCCGTCCTGCGCGCACCCGACATCCCGTCCATCCTCGTCGAAACCGCCTTCCTGTCTAACCCCACCGAAGAGCGGCTGCTCGGCAGCGACTCCTTCCGCCGCCAATGCGCCGACGCCATCGCCACCGGCATCCAAAAATACGTCAACAACGCCGTGTTGCGCAGAGGGTAAGTTAGGTTTGCCGGAAAAGATAAAAGGTCGTCTGAAACTTTGAAATCGGTTTTCAGACGACCTTTGTGTTTTATGCTTTAAAACAGCTTGTTCGGTATGGACAAACTATTGCTTCAATGCCGCTTTGCGGCGGACGCAGTTTGCTTGGTTCTGCCGGATTGGAAAGAGGGGGCTAAGGGCGGCTTCCAACTGGTTTTCTGCAAGCCGAACGCCTGACGAATACGCTGCGCCTGCACCGCCTGTTTGTCGCGTTTGATACGATGGAGCAGGTTTGACTGATGACAGATTTGTTCCTTCCATAATATAGTGGATTAACTCTAAATCAGGACAAGGCGACGAAGCCGCAGACAGTACAGATAGTACGGAACCGATTCACTTGGTACTTCAGCACCTTAGAGAATCGTTCTCTTTGAGCTAAGGCGAGGTAACACCGTACTGGTTTAAAGTTAATCCACTATAAAAGGTCGTCTGAAACCCTTGTTTCAGGTTTTCAGACGACCTTTGCTTTCAGACCTTCTTAACGGCGCGGCTTATTCCTTGCCGATGCCTTTATCCAGCCCCTGCGTCAGCCCGTTGATGTCGCCGCCGTTCAGGCCCAATTCTTTCAAGAGGCCGTCAACCAGCGGGGCTTGGCTGCGGTAGCGCAGGGCGCTGTTGACCATTTGGTCGGCGAGGCTGGCTTGTGTGGTTTGTCCGTCCGACACGCCTTCGGAGCCGTTGGCAGCGCCGCTGAATCCGCCCAAGCCGTTGACTTGCAGAATCTTGATGTCGTCGATGTTTTCCATCGGGCGCACGGATTCGCGGATGATGTCGGGCAGGTGTTTCAACAGGGCGAGGCGCACTTGCATTTCGACTTGCTCGACGCTCAGCACGTTGGCGGCTTCGTTGACGGCGCGGGTACCTTCGGCATCGACTTTGTATTGCTGCTCTTGCGCTTGTGCCAACAGGACTTTGGCATCGGCTTCACCTTTGGCTTGCAGGCGTTGTTTCTCGGCTTCGGCTTCGGCGGCGATGCGCACGGCTTCGGCGCGGTCTTGCGCAGCCTGTTTCTCGGCTTCGGCGGCGACGGTGAGCGAAATCGCGTCTTTTTGCGCGGCTTCTTCGGCGGCAATCAGTTCGACGGCTTTGGCACGTTCGGCGCGTTCGGTTTCGCGTACGGTAATCACGCTCTCTTCTTCACGCACGGCGGCAGCGCGGGCTTTGTCAGCCTCGGCTTTGGCTTCGGATTCGGCACGCGATTTCTCGGCAACGGCGATGGCGCGGTCTTGTTCGGCAAGCTCGATGGCTTTACGGCGTTCGACCTCCGCCTGCTCGACGGCTTGGGCTTTGCGGATGTCTTCGTTTTTAATGTCGCGTTCGGCGGCGATGCGTTTCAAATCCACTTCGCGCTCGGCGGCGATTTTGGCTTCTTCCGCCTCGCGTTTTTTCTGTGCTTCCTGCTCGGCGATGCTGGCTTCCTGTTCGGCGCGGCGCACGGCGATTTCGCGTTCTTGTTCGAGTTTGGCGTATTCTTCTTCGCGCGAGATTTTCAGGCGTTGCTGCTCGGCTTCGAGGTTTTTGGTTTTAATCGCCAAATCGGTGTCTTGTTCGATTTCGTTGCGTTTTTTGCGGCGGCCTTCGATGGTTTCGGTCAGTTTGGTCAGACCTTCCGCGTCAAAAGCGTTTTGCGGGTTGAAAAACTCAAAGCTGGTTTGGTCGAGGCCGGTCAGGGAGACGGTTTCGAGTTCGAGACCGTTTTTAAACAAGTCTTCGCTCACGACTTGTTGCACTTTCTGAACGAAATCAACACGTTTTTCGTGCAGCTCTTCCATCGCCATTTCGGCGGCGACGGCGCGCAGGGCATCGACGAATTTACCTTCGACGAGGTCTTTCAACTCGTCGGGCGACATGGTTTTCATACCCAGCGTTTGCGCGGCGGTGGCGATGCTCTCGGCGCTGGGTTTAACGCGGACGTAAAATTCCGCCATCACGTCAACGCGCATCCGGTCGCGGGTAATCAACGCCTGCTGCGCCGCGCGGCGCACTTCAAGACGCAATGTGTTCATGTTGACGGGGATGATTTCGTGCAGCACGGGCAGCACCATCGCGCCGCCGTTCATGATGACTTTTTCGCCGCCGAAGCCGGTACGGACGAAGGAGACTTCTTTGCTGGCGCGGCGGTACAGGCGGGTGAGGATGAGGCCGAGTACGAACAGCGCGACGAGTATGACGCCGGCGATGATGCCGATGGAAACTAAGTTCATGGGTTTTCCTTTCTTGTTGTCGATATACCCTTGAGGGGGCGTGGGTTCAGACGGTTTTTTTAGGGTTTGGGGTCGTCTGAAAGGTTAAAAATTTTGGGTTTTAAAGGTAGGTCAGATTCTTGAATCCGATAATTTCGGTTATGTGCAATACGGCTGAAGCGGAGCGGTTCGTCGGATTCGAGAATCCGACCTACCGAGCTTATACCTTGAATATCACTGCCAACCTGTTAATTCAATCAATGCGTTTTGGGAAACTGTTGTACAGATATTGTGCCTTCCTAATCCCAGCAGCCCGCCGATGACTGTTGTTCCTCTGCGTTCGGTAATCAGGCTGACTCCGACGATGTCACTCATATGGATACGGTCAAACTTCCTGTAAGCCCCGTCATGTCCGCCTTGATAACGGATGCGTCCGAATGCGCCGTAAATAATCAATTTTTCGCGATCAATATAAATCGATTTCCGGGTCGTCAGCCCGCTCCACCAACGTTCCACGCGCCACAGCCACAATAGTGTGAGCATAATAGCCAGCAGCCAAGTCGTGTTGCTTGAAAGCGATGGATCCATCCATTTCACCATCTTCAGCCAGACACCGCCTACGCCGATGAGACCGAACAAGAAAACAACCAAGGGTTGAAACAACAAACCTCTGAATAACGAATGTTTAAACAGCAGCCCGTCGCCGACAACGATGACACCTCGCGGCAGCTTGTTTTTCAACGCTTCGATGCGGGATTGCATATCGCGCTCAGGCTGCGCCAAATGATCCATATCTATCCCCGTTTTGTTTTTCTAATTAATTGATAAATGGTGATTCATTGCAAACCGGCGTTTATCTGTTCAGACGACCTCAATCCACCAAGCTCCCGCTCGGATTCAAAATTGCCTTAAACGTATTTCCCTCCAGCGACACCAGCAACACCGCGTCGCCTTGTTTCAATACTTCGTCGGAATCCGGTTCTGCCATCACATAATGCTGCTGCCCGTACACATCCTTCACCCGCACCTGCGCCGCGCTGCCTGCCCGCGCTTCGCCCAACACCACTGTACCGATGCGTCCGATCAGGCTTTCCTGCGAAACGGCGGTGGTTTCGTCTTTGGGCATGATTTTGTACAGTCCGCCCGCCGTCAGGCGCACCAGCGGCAGCGAAAGGAACCACACGGCGACTGCCGCCAGCCATCCGTTCAGATAGCTGCCGAACACGGCGGCAAAGGTCGTCTGAAACAGGTAGCCCGTCAGTCCGTACACGGCAAGGAACACCACCATCAGCATCAACACCGGCACGCGACCGACATACAGCCAGCTCAGAAACCGTACGAACACGCCCGCGTCCGCTGCGTCCAGCCCGACTTCGGCGTGCGCGGTTTCGGTCAGGCTGTCGGGCAGCAGGTTGTCCAGCCAGTCGCTGATGCCGCCCGCCAGCATGGAGATGACTTCCAACACGCCGAGCAAAACCATCAGCGCGATGGCGATGCCGAAGATTTCCGTTTCGGGGGCGTTGATTAGATTCCACATTATCGTGTTCCTTTTTATTCTTGTATTTCAAACAGGTATAGGGTTTTCAGACGACCTCTTCACTCTCAATCTCGGCGCGGCATTCAATTGGAAAGTTGACCGAGTTGGCGATGAAACACAGGCGGTGCGCTTCGTGATGCAGTTCTAAAGCCTTGGCGCGGTCGTTTCCTGCGGCGATGGTAACGCGCGGCTTCAACACGGCGGAGACGAAACGTCCCGCGCTCCCATTCCCGCCTTCGTCCATCACCACTTCGGCATGATCGGTGTAGGCGGTAACGCAGATGCCCGCGTCGGCACACAGGTGCAGGTACCATAGTTTGTGGCAGGCAGAAACGGCGGCCAGCAGCATTTCTTCGGGGTTCCAGCGGCCCGCATCGCCGCGGAAAGCCGGGTCGGCGGAACCGTGCAGGTCGGGCTTACCCTCGGCGGAAACGGTAAAGTTGCGCAAATAAGCGGTGTAGGATGATGTGCCTTTGCCGAGATTGCCCGTCCATGTTGTCGCGGTGCGGTAGGTGTGTTTTTTGCTCATTTTGACATTCCTTTCAATTATTTACTGTTCGCGGCAATAAAGACGGTATCCGCCTTGAAACGTCGACTCTAGTTGAGCCAGGCATAAGCCGATGCGCCCGCCGCCAAACTGATGCCCAGCCACAGCAGGATTTTGGTTTCCGCCCATACGTCATCCCAATACCGCCCCCGCAGTGCGCTGATAATGTCGGGGGTGCAATAGAATTCGACGCATTCGACAAATTCGTCCCAATCCTTAAACATCACAAAGTAAAGCAAGACGGCGGTTAGCAAGCCGATCAAAATGGCAAAAATCATGAAATTCCCCTATTTTTCAGACGACCTGTGCGTATCGTAAAGAAAGGTCGTCTGAAACCGCTCCTAACTTTTCCCTAAGTCCTGCGTGTTTAAATGTCTATACCGACAACAGACGCAAAGGGAACGAAATGAAACATTCTCAGTCGCAATATACAAAGCCGTCCAAACCGCTTTTGAAAAAATTGCTGCTTCCTGTCGCCGCTGTTTGCGCCATTTTTCTTGCAGCAGAAGGTTTCGACCTTTACGAAGACTACGCCCAATACCGCATGGAGACAGATCCCGCGTTCGCGCAACACCACGACCGCGCTTTGTCCATCCTGCATAACAGAGGCTACGAAGTCCACGATTCCGACACCGACCTCTATTGGGTAAGACCCGTTTTGGAATTTGAGGCCTACAAAGGCAGCTTGGAATACAAAATCGTGATGTCTTATCCCGATTTAAACATTCTCGTAGAACGCGTCGATTTATAATCCGCTTCCGAATATTCTTTACTTACCCCACGTCCCGAAAGGATACGACATGAAAAAACTTTTACCGGTATTACTCTTAGGCAGTATCGCACTGACCGCTTGTGCCGCTCCCTATCCTTACGACTATTACGATGACGACTATCGTACCGACCGCTACGAGCAGCGTTATGACCGTTACGATGACCGCTATGATGATCGTTACGACGACCGCTATGAGCGCGATTACGACCGTAATGACGACTACCGTTACCGAGACGGCAAGTATTACGATGACGACTACATCGAACACCAAATTTACAGCGATCCGTCTTTCGAGCAAAAACGCGCACAAGTGATGCGGATTCTTGAACGACGCGGCTACCAAGTTCACGAAATCGAAGCCGATGACCGCCGTGGTCGCCCCGTATTGAAAGCCGAAGCCTTCAAAAACGGACGTGAATACGACATCGTCTTCTCATGGCCGGATTTGCGCATCATCAGCGAACGCATCGACTACTAATTTGTTCCGCCATACGCCGCAAGGACAAGCTCCGCGCGGCGTTTTTCTTTTCAGACGACCTTTCCGACAAAGAAGGTCGTCTGAAAACTTATTTCCCCGCCTTCAGTGCCGCCAATCTTTCAGCAATACGGTTGTTGCGGCTCAAGTCTTCCAATTCCTTCAATTTTGCCAACTGCGCGGCATCGGTGCTGCTGTGTACCGCGTTCTGACGGCCCATCACGCGGTCGAAAGCGTTGCCGCTTTTTTCGGCATCACGGGCGATGCGGTTGAGGTCGCTGCCGCCTGCCGCTTTGCCTACACCCGCACTTTGCTGCGCGGCACGCCAGTCTTGCAACTGCTGCTGCATCTCGCGTTTTTTCGCCTGCAAGGCGGCGATAAAGCCCTCAAGTTCTTTTTCCTGCGCGGCACAGTCGGCAATGGTGTTTTCCAAAACAGGCAGACGTGCTTCGATGTCCATTTGTTCGGCGATACCCGCCTCGGCAAGATCGTCGCGCCCAGCGGCTACGGCGGCTTGCAGGTTGGCATCGATGGCTTCGTGGCGGTTGCTCTCATCCGCCATTTTCTTGGCGGCAAGATGTTTCTGCGCCAACACTTTGCCCAACTCGGCACGCACTTCGTCCACCGCCCGCTCGATTTCGCGGATGCTCTCGTTCATGACCGCCTCAGGCGCAAGGTTCTCCGCCGCATCAATCAGGGCATGAAAACCGCCGCTCACCAGACGGCCCACTCTGCGGGATAGGGTTTCGCTCATTTGGATTTTCCTTTCTTTATGAAATCATGAGAAATATTGTGTTTAGCAGGCATCCGATTGTGCCAACCAGTCGTAACATTGCTCCCATGACAATGTTTCGTTTTCGTCTTCTTTCCCTTCCAGCAGGGCTTGTTCTAAAGCTCGTCTGAATGTGGCGCGGGTATCCGGGTGGGTAAACCAAGCCGACAATCGGGCGGCGAATTGCGTTCTATTCAGACAATGCTCGGGCAGATAGCAGACTTTGTACCAATCCGGCTCGTCGCTTCCATACGGAATCTCTAAATACAAGTCGACAAATTCGCGTAAAGCTGCCGTTTTATCCGCCTGTTCCGTCCACACTGCCAGCAGTTCGTCGACAACATCCAATCCGGCAAATTGAAACATATTCAGCCAAACGACCAAGCAGCCTTCGTAGCGGGGTGCAGTCAGTTGCGAGTCAAACCAAGCGACGGCGAAACGTTTTAGCCAATCGATTTCTTCTTTTGTCCAGCATTCGGGAAAATGGCAACACAACTTATCGAGCAACGTTTCATCAAGCGATCGGACATCTTCCTCGTTGACCAAAGCCTGCAAAATACGTGGCAGAAAATGTTTCATGTCTAAAGCCGTCGCTGCTCCTTTGTCCAAAGGCACGCTGCCCAAATACGCCTGCAACATATCGACAGGAATCTCGCGTAACGGATATTCCAACAACGCCTGTTGAAAATCTTCGGGAGAGCAGCTATTGCAAGTGCAGATATTCAGCGGGAAGCGCACGCTGTAAGGTGCAAATAATTCGTATGCTTCTGCTATCCATTTTTCCATCTTTGTTGCCTTGCCTTTGATATTGGACATGGGTATTCAGGATTGAGGAGAGAAGCCTTTCAGACGACCTCAAACCTTGCACTACTTGCTATGCGTGATTTCTTCCAGCCGACCGTTTGCTCCGATAACGGCGCGGAAATTGCCGCCCAGCGCTTTAGGTGGCTTGCCGCTGATAATCCAATGCTCCCCGTCTTTTTTCACCCGATACGGCTTTTGCGCTTGAGCGGTTTGTTCGCCGTAATGCTGCGTCACATAAATTTCGGTCAGCCGCAGGACTTGCTGCTCGGTAACAGGTTGTGCGCCGCCGTCCGCACTCACCGCCAAAGAGGGATAGATGAACATACTGATAAGAAGCCAATAGTGGATTTTCATTTTTCAGTCAGCCTTTCCTTCACACCTCAAACCTCGCCCGCCTGCTGCACAATCTTCGCCAGTTTCAAAGTGTTTTCAAGCTGTTGCAGCACGGTATCGTCGTATGCCGCGCCTTTGCCGGTTACGGCGAGCTGCAAGATGCTGTCGGTCAGGCGGACGATGCGCCACATCAGTTCGCGTTCGTATTTTTTCAAACTGTCGAGGTCGGCTTCTTCGGGCAGATCGGCGGCAAGCGTCGCGCCCAAGTCGGGCAACTGCTCAAACAATCGCGCCACGATATGCGAATGCACCCCCGCCTGCTTTTCCGCGTGCAGCACGTCATGTTTCGCCGCTTGGAAAAACTGCTCCTGCGCCGTCAGCGCGGAACCGTAATCGCGCGTCTGCGTATGCGCCAAACGCGCCTGCTTGAGCAGCTCGCGGATTTTTTCAGACGGCGTATTCGCGCCTTCTATTTTTAATTCGGCAATAAAATCAGCATCTTCCTGAGTGATTCTTACACTGACTGGGATACGGTTTGTTGCATTCATATTCGTTTAATTTGGTTTGTATTCATTTGTATACAAATATACAAGATGAAATGACAAGGCGCAACATTTGAAATGGTTTATTTTTGTAAACCTTAGGGGCTGTCAACATTCAATAGTTTCCGTGTCTTTTTATCCCCAAAGCGGTATCTTCCGCGTTGGAAATCCTCACAAGGTGTCCAACCTTGTTGCGGTTTCCGCCTTG
>NZ_KV821542.1:0-4944 GCF_001815675.1 Neisseria sp. HMSC065D04 | reverse complement strand
CTTGAATCTTCCGCTTTGTGAACAAAAATCCACTTGGAAAATTAAATGTCGACAGCCCCTAAAACTCGCTGAAACACATTTGCGGATACATGGGGAGAACCGAGCTTTTCCTTTATAATCCGTCCATCTATTTTTCACTCATTTCAAGCAGGTTCACCATGTCCAAACCCACCCTTCTCCTCGTTGACGGCTCTTCTTATCTTTACCGCGCTTATCACGCGATGGCGCAGTTGTCCGCGCCTGACGGTGCGCCGACGGGTGCGCTTTACGGCGTGTTGAACATGTTGCGCCGTCTGCGGGCGGATTATGTGCACGATTATTGCGCGGTGGTGTTTGATGCGAAGGGCAAGAATTTCCGCCACGAGATGTTCCCCGACTACAAGGCGACGCGCCCGCCGATGCCGGACGATTTGCGCCCGCAGGCGGAAGCCTTGCCGGATTTGGTGCGGCTGATGGGCTGGCCGGTGCTGGTGATTCCGCAAGTGGAAGCGGACGACGTTATCGGCACGCTGGCGGCGATGGCAGGCGAAGCAGGTTGGAATGTGGTGGTATCCACCGGCGATAAGGATATGGCGCAGTTGGTGAACGAGCGCGTGACGCTGGTGAACACGATGAGCGGCGAAACGCTGGATATTGAAGGCGTGAAGGAGAAATTCGGCGTGCGCCCCGACCAAATCCGCGATTATCTCGCGCTGATGGGCGACAAGGTGGACAATGTGCCGGGCGTGGAGAAGTGCGGCCCGAAAACGGCGGTGAAGTGGCTGGAAGCCTATGGCTCGCTGGCTGGTGTGATGGAACACGCTGCGGAAATCAAGGGCAAGGTCGGCGAAAACCTGCAAGCCGCGCTGCCCCAACTGCCGCTGTCGTATGATTTGGTAACGATTAAAACCGATGTGGATTTGCACACCGAGCTTTCAGACGGCCTCGAAAGCCTGCGCCGCACTACGCCCAAATGGGCGCAACTGGTTGTCGATTTCAAACGCTGGGGTTTCCGCACTTGGCTGAAAGAGGCAGAAAGCCGTATGCACGAAGCGCAAAACACAGATTTATTCGGTAGCGAGCATATCGGCGAACAAGCCGCATTGGCGATGGAAACACAGCCTGAAAAACAACCCGAACTCGCCCCAGCCCCTGAAAAACTGGATTATCAAGCCATTACCACCGAAGCTCAGTTTGCCGCTTTGTTAGACAGACTGGCGCAGGCGGACACAATCGGCATCGATACGGAAACCACGTCCCTAGACGCGATGAACGCCGCGCTGGTCGGCATCAGCATCGCGTTCCAGGCAGGCGAAGCGGTTTATATCCCCGTAGGGCACAGCCTGACCGCCGCGCCCGAACAGCTTGATTTGCAGGACGTATTAGGTCGTCTGAAACCGCATTTGGAAAACCCCGCCCTGAAAAAAATCGGGCAAAACCTCAAATACGACCAACACGTTTTCGCCAACTACGGCATCGCCCTGAACGGCATTGCCGGCGACGCCATGCTCGCTTCCTATATCATCGAGAGCCATCTCGGACACGGATTGGACGAATTGTCCGAACGCTGGCTCGGCTTGAAAACCATTACCTACGAATCGCTGTGCGGCAAAGGCGCGAAGCAAATCGGTTTTGCCGACGTTGCCATTGAGCAGGCAACCGAATACGCCGCCCAAGACGCCGATTTCGCCCTGCGTCTCGAAGCGCACCTGCGCGCGCAAATGGACGCCAAACAGCTTGAAATGTATGAAAAAATGGAGCTTCCCGTCGCGCAGGTATTGTTTGAAATGGAACGCAACGGCGTGCAAATCGACCGCGCCGAACTCGCCCGTCAAAGCGCAGAACTCGGCGCCGAGCTGATGAAGCTCGAACAAGAAGCCTACGCCGCCGCAGGCCAGCCGTTCAACCTCAACTCGCCCAAACAACTGCAAGAAATCCTGTTCGACAAAATGGGCATCCCCACCAAAGGCCTGAAAAAAACCGCCAAAGGCGGCATTTCCACCAACGAAGCCGTGCTCGAACAGCTCGCGCCCGACTACCCCCTGCCCAAAATCATCCTGCAAAACCGCAGCTTGGCGAAACTCAAATCCACCTACACCGACAAACTGCCCGAAATGATTTCTCCCAAAGACGGTCGCGTGCATACCACCTACGCCCAAGCCGTTGCCATTACCGGCCGCCTTGCCAGCAACAACCCCAACCTGCAAAACATCCCCATCCGCACCGCCGAAGGCCGCCGCGTGCGCCGCGCCTTCACCGCACCGCAAGGCAGCGTCATCGTTTCCGCCGACTATTCCCAAATCGAGCTGCGCATCATGGCGCACCTCTCCGGCGACAAAACCCTCATCACCGCGTTCCAAAACGGCGAAGACGTACACCGCCGAACCGCCGCCGAAGTATTCGGCATCGCCCCCGAAAACGTCTCGTCCGAACAACGCCGCTACGCCAAAACCATCAACTTCGGCCTCATTTACGGCATGGGCCAATACGGCCTCGCGAAATCATTGGGCATAGACAACCTGTCCGCCAAAACCTTCATCGACCGCTACTTCGCCCGCTATCCCGGCGTCGCCGAATACATGCAGCGCACCAAAGAACAAGCCGCCGCCCAAGGCTTCGTCGAAACCCTGTTCGGCCGCCGCCTCTACCTGCCCGACATCCGCAACAAAAACGCCAACGCCCGCGCCGGAGCCGAACGCGCCGCCATCAACGCCCCCATGCAAGGCACCGCCTCCGACCTCATCAAACGCGCCATGATAGACGTGTCCCGCTGGCTTTCAGACGATCTCTTGCAAAGCAAACTGATTATGCAGGTGCATGACGAACTGGTGCTGGAAGTACCCGAAGCCGAGCTGGATTTAGTGAAAGAAAAACTGCCGCAGATTATGGCGAAAGTGGATGAAGGGATATTGAAAGTGCCGCTGGTGGCTGAGGTTGGCGTGGGAATGAATTGGGAAGAGGCGCATTGAGATGGTATGACGTTTAACAGATTGTTTTGAGAAAGGGATAAGACAATGAATGCTCAAGATTTAATTAATGAAGGCATAGAGTTATTTAATAACAAAAAATTTGACGAAGCGATTGAGAAGCTGAATCAGGCTTTAGATGGGATTGAAGATAAAAAGAGCAAGATTCTGATCAATGCACAACATTGGCTAGGCCGTTGCTATTTAGAGCAGGCGATGAAAGCCAAAGGCAAGGATTCGGAACAGTTATTTGTACAGGCAGTTGAGCATTTCCACCAGCAATTATTGCTTGCCGAACAGCTGGTAGATGAACAAAACAGCTTTCAAGAACAAAACCATGCCCAACATTGGTTAGGTCATTGCTATTTAAAGCAAGCGATGAAAGTTAGAGGAAAGGATTCGGAACAGTTATTTGTACAGGCAGTTGAGCATTTCCAGCAATCGTTGGAATTTGCCAAAAAGTTGAAAGGCACAAACAGTATTCAGGAACAAATCAATGCTCAATCTTGGCTAGGTTTTTGCCATTTAATACAGACAATACAAGCCAAAGGTAATGCTGCGGATGAGTTGTTTAGGCAGGCTATTGAGCATTTTCAACAGTATTTGTATCTTGCTAAACAGTTGGAGGGCAAAAACAGCATTCAGAAACAGAACGAAGCCGAATCTATACTAGGCATTTGTTATTTTCAGCAGGCCCTAAAGGTCGAAACTGAAGTGGCAGCTGAGCTTGAACAGAATGATAAATATTGTCAACAACGACTGGAGCTTTCTAAGAAATTACTATCATCAGTTCAAGAAAGATGGGGCAGATATTTCGAATGGAAAGAACAGAAAATACAACGAGATTTATTTCAAACTCAAGAAGGAGGATTAATAAACGCCATCACTACCATTCTGGCAGTTTTAAATATCCCTCCTATGGAATTAGGATCAACTCCTCTTGCCCATTATACTTCGCCTTCAGTATGCGAAAGATTATTCGGCATTGTCAGTGATAAAGCCGATGATAAAGTTTCTGTTGACAGTAATAAGGTTAGTCCAATGAGAATTGGCAGCTCCACTTATATGAACGACCCGACCGAAGGGGAAGGGCTGTTGGAGCTGCTGAATCTGCAGGATTTGGAATTGGAAAACAAGGCTGAATGCCCTGCCTATAATGCTTTCTTTACCTGCTTTTCCAGCCGCGTAAACGATTTGAACCAGTTCCGCCTGTATGGTAAAGAAAACGGCGTAGAAGCGTCGGGTTGCTGCTTGGTATTTAATAAAAGCGGGGATTGGTTGAAAGAGCCTGATATTTCTGCTTCGTTCAGAAGTTTTACAAATAAACAGAATAAAGGTTTCAAAGAGTCAATAGAGGCAGATGTAGCGGGTTCGGAAGATGAAAACCTGCCGCTTTATCAGGTAGCTTATATCGCTTATCACGATGAATATATTGCTGAAGAGAAATGTGGTAAATGGTTGTTGAATAAGAATAAACTAAAATTCGGCATTCGATTAAAACCTGTAGGAAAAAATCCAAGTTGGCATCAATTGCGTATCGACAAGCTTGAAAAAGCGTTGATGGAGTTAATGGAAAAATCTAATAATATCAGCGATGAAGACAAAAAAGCTTTGGAATATATCCGCTATCTATTTAAAGATTTTGCTTTCCGTGATGAGGAAGAGTTCCGATTGCTGAAAATTGAACAAATCGGTTCGGACAAAATCGAATATTGCCCAACCACAAAATCCGTCTATCTGCCTTATGCCGATATACGCGATATTGTGGACGAAGTCATTTTGGGAACGAATTACGAAAAGAGTGGAAAAGAGCGCAAGGCGGAAGTGTTTCAGCATTTGATGCGCAAGCATTATCCAAACGTTAAAGTTTCCCGCTCGTCGTTGCCGATTAATGCCAATCCGCCGATTAAAAAGGATTAACCAGCAGTAGGTCGGATACTTGTATCCGACAAAAGCCACTGCCACCTCAAAAGCCGTCAGATTCGAGAATCTGACCTAC
>NZ_KV821541.1:0-873 GCF_001815675.1 Neisseria sp. HMSC065D04 | reverse complement strand
CTCACCTTCGCCCGTTTCTCCCCGTCACTCTCTGTTCGTTCTTTCACCGCCTCCGAAGCCGCCAACACCGCCTACCGCGTCGAAATCACCGCCACTTCCACCGATTCCTCCCTGCCGCTGTCTTCCTACCTCAACCAGCGCGCAGCGTTTGAAATCCGTCCGCAGGAGGCCGTATTGTCCGAAGTCGCCGCCGCTTTCACAGCCGGTTCGGACGAATCTCCGGCGAAACAATGGCAGGGCATTATCACTTCATGCGAGAAGCTGTCCGTATCCAAGGATGAAACCGTTTACCGCTTTGTTTTAGAGCCGCGTTTCGCGGCTTTAAAACATTTCCAATCCTCCCGACTGTTTCAAAACCAAACCGTCCCCGACATCGTTGCCGCCGTCTTCAAACACCACGGCTTCTCCGGTGTCGACTACCGTTTCCAAAAAAGCCGCAGTTACACCGTCCGCGAGTATGTGACCCAGTATCTCGAAAGCGACTTCGCCTTTATCAACCGTCTGTGTGAGGAAGAAGGCATTTGGTATGCCTTCGAACAGCATGAACAACATGGCGATGTGGTCGTCTTTGGCGACAGTCCCGAACACTACTTCCGCGACCAAAGCCTGCCCGTTTCCTACCGACCCCATGCCGGACTGGAAAGCACCGGTACCGAAGCACTCTTCAACTTAAGCATCCGCCACAACCCCATCGTCGAAGGCATACGCAGTGCCGACTACAACTACCGCACCGCCGATACCGACCTCTTTGCCGAAACCGACAACAAACAGTCCGAAGAATCTGCCGACAATACCGTCTTATTGGGCAAACAGCAAAACTGGGGCCTTCATCCCAAAAACCCCGACGAAGCCAAAGTTCAGACGACCCTGCTG
>NZ_KV821540.1:0-10528 GCF_001815675.1 Neisseria sp. HMSC065D04 | reverse complement strand
ACTGCCTTGCCGGCGCACTATGCCGACTACGTCCTCACCA
This sequence comes from Neisseria sp. HMSC065D04, assembly GCF_001815675.1. Lineage (NCBI taxonomy): Bacteria > Pseudomonadati > Pseudomonadota > Betaproteobacteria > Neisseriales > Neisseriaceae > Neisseria > Neisseria sp. HMSC065D04. The sequence continues at coordinate 10,488 of NZ_KV821540.1, read as the reverse complement.
AATAGCGCGTTCACGTCCGTTAAGGTTTCAGGATGTTTGGATAAATCTTAGGTGTTCTCTTGAGATGTAGGAATAGGGTGAAATTCTGTTGGAGTTAATTTTGCAAAGACCTCTACCTTATTTATAGACAACCGTTTATTGCTACCGAAGCAGGGATTATTCTGTTGCTGCGTGTGTTCCCGTTTGGTCAATTTTTTCGAGTTTGGCGGAAACGCGGTTCCATACTTCTTCCAGAGGAATGGCTTTCAGGAGACGTTCGGGATTGTTTGTATTGATGCTGTCGGGGTGGGGGAGGTCGGTATAATCGCCCGCCCATATCACTTCGGCATTGAGTGAATAAGGATGCCATATGCCCAGCCAAGTCGCGCCGAATAGGGCGATTTGCGGTTTGTCGAGCGCGGCGGCGATGTGCATGGGAACGGAATCGACGCCGATAAACAGTTTGGCGCGGTCTATTGCCGCCGCAAGTTCGCGCAAAGTTAGGCAGCCGGACAATACCCATACTTTGCCGCCTTCCGGTATTTTCAGACGACCTAAGATGGCTTCGATCATGTCGTGTTCGACGGGACTGGGGGAGGCGGCCAGGACGACGTTGTGTCCGTGGTTCAACAGAAGCTGGACGAGTGCGGCGTTTTTGCCGTCTTCCCAGCATTTGAACAGCCAACGCGCGCCCGGATGCAGTAAGACGTAGTCTTCGCCTTGCCAGCCTTGTTCGCGCAATTTTTGTTCCATACTGTTGCGGACATCAGGGGCGATGCTCATGCGGACTTTGGCGTTTGAAAGATCTTCCGGACGGATAAGCGGCGGCAGTATGCCCAGATGGGTTTCGACGATATGTTTGGTCGTGCCCATATCGGGGTTGAGAAAGTCGTGACACCAGCGCCATGCGGCGTTGTCGCGTTTGATGCAGTTGAAGCCGACGCTGCATTTTGAGCAGAATTTGGCAATGATGGCGGCACGCCATTGGTCGGAGAGGTTGAACGCCCAATCGTATTGACGCGCTTTCAGTTGGCGGAAAAGGTCTTTTTCGTGTTTGAACTGTTTGCCCAAACCTTGCTTTTTCCATTGGCGGTCAATGGTGAAAATTTGAGAGATTTGGGGATTGTCGCGGATGATGTCGGCGGTTTCCTGATAAACCAGCATATCGACTTCACACTCGGGGAAATGTTGTTTGATCGCATCGACGACCGGTGTACTGAGCAATACGTCACCATGATGGCGCAGTTTGATGACGAGGATACGTTTGGGTTGTGCAAGTGACATACGGTACTTTCAGACGACCTGGTTCAAGAATGGCTCTCAATTGTAAAACGGAACGCGAGGTTTGGAAAACTGTTTCTGTACAAACGGTTTCGAGGGTGAATGAGCGCAACCGGTTTGCTTTGATTTTCTTACAAAATATGGTTTGGGATGGGCGGTGTATGCAAAATATTTTGATATTGCAGAAGATTGTTCCATTCTGAAAATGGCTGCGGGCTGATTGGCTGGTCGATACGGTTGTGGCTGGAACGAGACCGATTCACTATAATAGCCCAAGCCGCAGGCAGGATTGGTGTTCCAAGAAGCTTTTACAGGTTTGGAAGCAAATCATAGTCTTCGGCACGTTTTCAGACGACCTTTCCTTCCTCTACCGCCTTACACATCCACCATGACATCAAACGCCCCGCTCCAACACATCACCCTTATCGGCGTCGGACTGATAGGCGGCTCTTTCGTTCTGGACCTTAAACGATTGGGACGGGTGCAAACGGTGACCGGTATTGATCTCAACCGCGACAATCTCGACCGTGCGCTTGAGCGTCGGGTGATTGATAAAGCGTTTACGGAAATCAACGCCGAAAGCATAGGTCATGCCGATTTGGTGTTGATTGCCACGCCGGTTTCCACGCTGCCGACCATCTGCCAAGCCATTGCGCCGCTGCTTGCGCCCAAGGCTTATGTGTCCGATGTGGGCAGCACCAAGCGGACAGCCATCGCCGCTTTCCGCCAATATCTGCCTGAGCGGATTTCACACTGTATCGCCGCGCACCCCATCGCAGGCTCCGACCGCAGCGGCGCGTTGGCGGCACAATTCGGGCTATATCAAGATAAAAAACTGATTATCACCACACACGGACAAGAGCATCCCGAAGGCATTGCTTTGATAAAAAGCCTGTGGCAGGCGGTTGGCGCGCAGACGTTTGAAATGAGCGCGGAAGAACACGATGCCGTGTTCGCCGCCGTTTCCCATATGCCGCATTTGACCGCTTTTGCCTATGTCCACCAAATCGCCGACCATCCGGACGGACAGGAATATTTGAAATTTGCCGCCAGCGGTTTCCGAGACTTTACCCGCATCGCCTCCAGCCATCCCGCGATTTGGACGGACATCTGCCTGGACAATAAAAACAGCCTGATTAAGCTGATTGCCGGACTGCACGACCAGCTTTCCGAGCTGGAGCGCATCCTCGAACAAGAAAACCGCGACGCACTATACCGTTATTTCGAAGAGGCCAAACAAACGCGCGACGAATGGTTGGGCAGTCAATAGCGGGGAATATCCGGCTTTCCTGTGCAATCGCTATTCCAAAAACAAAAAGGTCGTCTGAAAACCTATTTTCAGACGACCTTTTGTTGATTTCAGGCAGGGTTTACCAGTAGCCCAGCACTTTCCACCAGATAATGCCGATGGTGCCGAAAATCAGGATTTCGACCACGCTCATGATGAAGCCGGCTTTCCACCATTCGGTCATGCTGACATAGTTTGAGCCGTAGATGACGGGGGACGAACCTGAAGCGTAGTGGGTCAGCGACATCATGATGCCGGTGGCGGACGCCATAATCAGGGCGAACAGCATCGGCGGTGCGTCCAAGGCGAGGCCTGCACCGTAGAACGCGCCGAACATGGCGGTAACGTGTGCCGTGCCGCTGGCGAAAACGTAGTGGGCGTAGAGGTAGGCGAGTACCAGAAGGGCGCAGCCGGCTTCCCAGCCCAAGCCGAGATGGGAGATGCCGCCCTGCAGGGATTCGGACAGCCATGCAATCAGTCCCAATTTGTTGAGGAAGTTCGCCATCATGACCAAGGCGGCAAACCAGACGATGGTGTCCCACGCGCCTTTTTCTTTCAGCGCGTCGTCCCAAGTCAGTACGCCGGTCAAGAGACACAGGGAGAGGCCGAGGAAGGTGGTGGCGGTGGCATCGACTTTCACGCCGAACAGCATTTCGGGAACGCCTGCCCACAGAAGCAGCAGAATCACGAAAATGCCGAGCATGATTTTTTCATCGCGCTTCATCGCGCCCATTTCTTTCAGTTTTTCTTTGGCAAGGGCGGTCGCGTTAGGCGTTTGTTTGATTTCGGGCGGATACAGGAAATACAGCACCAGCGGCATCAGGAACATGGCGATCAGACCGGGTACGACCATAGCGGCGAACCATGTGCCCCAAGAGAGGTGGATTTCCGAATTGGTGGCTTTGGCAACCAATTCGACGACCAGCGGGTTGGGCGCGGTCGCGGTAATGAAGATACAGCAGGTGATGATGTTGGCGTGGTAGTTGACCAGCGCGAGGTATTTACCGATTTTGCCTTCCGTGCCTTTTTCGGGGTCGGAATCGAAACTCAGGGCGATGGAACGCATAATCGGGTGCACAATCGCACCGCCGCGCGCGGTGTTGCTTGGTGTGACCGGGCCGATGACCAAGTCAGCCAAAGCCAAGCTGTAACCTACGCCCAGCGTGCGTTTGCCGAAAAGGGAAATCAAGAGATGGCCGATGCGCATCCCCAAGCCGGTTTTCAACAAACCGCGCGAGATGATGATGGCGATACCGATCATCCAGATTAACGAGTTGTTGAGGCTGCTCAGTGCGTCTTTAGTTGCGTCGGCGGCTTTTTCGTTGGTCACGCCGGTCAGCGCGACCAAGGTAATGCCCAAAATCGCCATTGCGCCGATGGGCATGGCTTTGCCGATGATGCCGGCGATAATACCGACGAACAACGCCAAAAGGTGCCATGCGTCAGGCGATACGCCCTGCGGCACGGGTATGACGAACCAGATAATCAGCGTCAGCGCGAGCGCAACCGCAGCAGGAATTGGCTTGAAACCCATGTTGAGTTTCCTAGTTTGAGGTATTGGGGAAATCGGATTTCAGACGACGTGTGTCCGTTTTGGTGGGGAGAGGTTGTCTGAAACGTATTTGGCAGCAGTTGTTTTTTATGTTTTTCTTTTGGTGGTTTGGGTAATGCGTGTTTGTGTTGCCATCTTTTTCAGACGACGTTTTCTTAAGGTTATTGCGTTTTGCCCTCTCCCTAACCCTCTCCCACGGGGAGAGGGGATGATGATGCTGAAAATCAACCATTATCGGACTTTCTGCAAGCTGTCCCCTCTCCCCGTGGGAGAGGGTTAGGGAGAGGGCAAAACCTCAGATTCAGTAGGTTCGGTTGTGGAACCCAACAAATACTTAAACCCTAATCATCATGTTGGTTCATGTCCCATCCTACAGGTATTTTTCAGACGACCTCCCATAATAGAAAAGGTCGTCTGAAACCCCGTATCAGATTAATCCTGCTCCGCCGGCAGGCCGTACTCTTCGGGGAAGGTGCGCAGCGAGCTTTGCAACACGGTAACCGCGCCGTCAATCAGGCCGCAGCGGCCGCTTCGGGGCAGCAGTTGGCACAGGCTTTGCAGGGCGCGAAGGTCGTCTGAAGTGCCGATGCCGGTATCCACGCGGTTGAGCAGGCGTGAAAGTTGGAACGTGCCGCCTTTGCACGGCGGGCATTGTCCGCATGAGTTGGAGGCAAAAAATTCCACATACTCAGCCACTTTACGCACGACGCTGGTGCCTTCGGAAATCACAATCATCGCGCCCGTGCCGAGGCTAGATTTGCGTTCGCGCACGGACACGAAGTCCAAAGGCACGTCCAAATCTTTCGCGGTCAGAAGCGTGTTTGACGGGCCGCCGGTAAAGACGGCTTTAAACGTGCGCCCTTCGAGCATACCGCCGCCGTGGTCGAAAATCAGCGATTGCAGGGTCGTACCCATCGGCAGTTCGTACAAACCCGGATTCAATACGTCGCCGGAAAGCGAGTAGAGTTTCGTGCCTGCGGCATCGCCCAAACCCAGCGATTTGTACCATTCCGCGCCTTTGGCAAGGATTTGCGGGATGTTGGCGAAGGTTTCGGTGTTGTTGATAAGGGTCGGTTCGCCTTCTACGCCGCTTTCGGCGGGGAACGGCGGCTTGCGGCGCGGGAACGGGAAACCGCCTTCCAACCATGAAATCACGGCGGTTTCTTCGCCGCCGATGTAGCGGCCTGAAGTTTCGACCAATTTCAGGTCTAAAGGTTTGCCCAGATAGTTTTCGATGCGGATGAACAAATCGCTTTTTTTCCATTGCTCGATGGCGGGCACGATGGAAGCGATGGATTCGGTCTGGTGCGGATTGACATACATAATCGCTTTGTTGGCGCGGCAGGCGACGGCGGCAATCAGGACGCCTTCAATGACTTGGTGCGGTGTTTTTGCCAGCAACACGCGGTCTTTGAACGTACCCGGTTCGTCTTCGTTGGCATTACAGACGACGTATTTGTCGCCGTGTTTGCTTTGTGCGGCAACGGCCGCCTCCCATTTGCGCCAGGTCGGGAAACCTGCGCCGCCCATGCCGCAGAGGTTGGCGTCTTGCAGCTTGGAAACGATGCTTTGAGGATCGGCAAGCGCCGCCAGCAGGCCTTCGCCGCCGCCGACTTTGCGCCACGCGGCCAAATCCGCGCCGACTTGGCGGGACGGGTGCAGTAAGTTTTGATTGGCTTGGTTCATGATTGTTGCTCCTGCAAACCAGCGTGTTCGCGCAAATCGAATTTGCCGTAGTCGGGATATAAAACGGGGGCTTTGATGTCGCTGGTCAGTCCGGCGCGGGTCATTTCGCGTTGCAGATCGTGGACGTGTCCGACACCGCCGCGCACTTTCTTTAGCGGCAGGCCGCAACCGGCGGCGGCTTTACCCGCGCGGCGGCCGAAGCTGATGATGTCCAAAAGCGCGTTGCCCATCAGGCGGTTGCGGCCGTGGATGCCGCCGGTTACTTCGCCGGCGCAATAGAGGCCTTCCACACAGGTCGCGCCGTCGCCGTTGATTTCGACGCCGCCGTTTTGGTAGTGCAGGGTCGGATGGATCATTACAGGCTCAACAGCGGGGTCGATGCCGCATTTATGGGCGACGTGACCGAGCGTAACCAAACGGTTCAACACGTCGGGGTCGTTTTCAATCAGGCGCGGGGTATCGAGGAACACGCCGACCTGTCCGTCGCGTACCACGCCGCGGCCTTCGCGGCACTCGCGCAAAATGGCGGCGGCAACGACGTCGCGCGGCTGCAATTCGTCAACGAAACGCTCGCCCAAACCGTTGACCAGTTTGGTGCCTGCGGAGCGCACGGCTTCGGAAATCAGCGCGCCTGCCAAGTGCGGCGGATGGGCGACGCCGGTCGGATGGTATTGGAAGGAATCGATGTCGCGCAGTTTCGCGCCGATGCGGTATGCCATCACCAGACCGTCGGCGGTTGCGCCGTAGTGGTTGGAAGTGGCGAAACCCTGCAAATGCAGCCGTCCGCTGCCGCCGGTTGCCAAGACCACGGCTTTGGCGTGAACCAATACCAAAGAGCGTTTTTCCAAATCGTACAAAATCGCGCCGACGCAGCGGCCGTGTTCGTCCGACAATAATTCGATGGCGGGGTGGCGGTTGAGCTGGGTGATGTTTTCGTCGAGTTCGACCGCCTCGCGCAGTACGCGCATCATTTCGAGGCCGGTAAAGTCGCGGTAGCTCAGGATGCGCGGCACGGTCGTACCGCCTGCACGTTTGCGGCTCAACATGCCGTTGCTGTCCGCGCCTTTGGCAAGGTCGAAAGTCATGCCCAAGCCGATCAGCCAGCGGATGGCGGACGGCGCGTCAGTAACCATTTGCGCCACCAATTCTTTTTTGCCTGCGTTGTGACCGCCTTTAATGGTGTCGTCAAAGTGCTGCTGCAAGCTGTCTTCTGCGCCAACCGCCGCCTGAATGCCGCCTTCGGCCATCACGGTATTGCTGTCGCCGATACGCAGCTTGTTCGCCATAATCACGCGCGCGCCTGCTTCGGTCGCGGATAACGCCGCTGCCGCGCCCGCACCGCCGCCGCCGATAACCAGTACGTCGGTGTTCAAATGTTCCGCTCCCGACAAATCATAGTCGTCAATCAGGGGATGGCTGATCAGCAGTTTCGCCAAATCAGGATGGCAGTAATCGCCCGTGTTCGGGCCGATGGGCAGTTTGACGCGCGCATTTGCCTGATAGTCGGGGTGAAACTGGCTCAACAATTCGTTTTTTTCCGGCAAGTCGCCGCGCAGTTCCAATGAGGAAGCGCGCAGGTTGGCAAGGGCGGTTTCGTAGTCTATGCCTTGGATTTCGTTCGCCATCACATTGCCTCCTCTTCAAATTCGACTTTCATTTTGCCGCTGTCGATTTCGCGCAGGCGGCGCATCAAATCCACCGGACGCAGCGTGCGCGCCGCTTTCATACGGCGGGCGAACAGGCCCAAGTGGTTCGGACGGATATGCTCGGGGCAGGAAAGGGTACAGAGGTTGCACATCACGCATTGGTCGAAGGTCAGCGCAGCCGCACCGAAATCGCCCGATACCACCTGCGCCACGCCGTTTTCCACTTCCAAACCTTTGGGGCAGGCGCGGTTACAGCCGCCGCAATGACGGCAGTGTTGTGCTTCGGGGAAGGCTTTGGCGGTGTCGTCCAGCCAGTTCCAGCCGTCGCCGACCTCGCTCACGTCGTAATATTGGATATGCTCGGGGATAAAGTAGTCCAAGAAGCTGACCTGCATCCCTTCTTCGACTTTGGTTTCACACGCCAACGCAGTCGTTACCTCGCGCTCGCCTTCCTTGCGAATCATGCAGCGGCAGGAGCCGCACACGCCTTGCCCCATGCAGCCGACGTTGGCGGTAATCGCGCTGCCGGAACGGGCATAGGCCTGAATGATTGACGAGTCGGCGGAGGCTTTGACCTCGTGGCCGTCTATGGTCAGGGTTAACAAGTTTTCACTCATGGTAGTGTCCTGTGGAATGGGATAGGGGAAATCGGATGTGTGTATTTTTATTACAAATTTTTAAAATGCGGATATTTTTCAGGAAACGTCTTATAAATCAACGTCTGACTGTCTTTTATTAGTGTATCAGAATTTGGGTTTTTTGATGATGGCGGAGTCGTAAAGGCAGGGTGGGCGGATTGTGAACAAAAAACAGCGGTTTTCAGACGACCTTTGTGCCATCTTGTTATTTTGTAAGATAAAATAAACTTACGATAAAGAAATAAATGCTAAAAACCATTTTGAAATACGAGTAAATATCATTATTAAGTGTTTGATATAAAAGCATATATCTATGTATTTATTGGATAAATTTGCGAAGTGTAAGCAAATGCAAATAGTGTTATAAAATTTCATAAAAACGGCTAAGTTTGACTTCCATCAAAAATCATCGTGGGTAGAATGACACGGCTTTTACATTTGTGTATGGTTGAAAAAAGAAAGACAGGTCGTCTGAAAAATAATTGTTTCTTTTTAAATTCATGTTATTAGTAAGATTCATTGCGGCGGTGAATCCAGCCTTTTCAGACGACCCTTTGAAATTTGAGTGGACAGATTAATTGTAGTTTTATTTCTACCGGTAAATATTGCCGACAATATCCGTTATCATCATCCGAGTGAAATGATAGGTTATTAAGTTTTATGAAAATCAATAAATTATAAAAATCATATTGTCGCCTCATATCGATTGACAGCACTATTACACCGATTAAGGTCGTCTGAAAAACGGCCTCTATAAAAAAGCTAACAAACCCTCCCTACCATATGAAAAGGAACACAATCATGACCGTCATCAAGCAAGAAGACTTTATCCAAAGTATCTGCGATGCCTTCCAATTCATCAGCTATTACCATCCGAAAGACTACATCGACGCGCTCTATAAGGCGTGGCAGAAGGAAGAAAATCCCGCCGCCAAAGACGCGATGACGCAGATTTTGGTCAACAGCCGCATGTGTGCCGAAAACAACCGTCCCATCTGTCAAGACACCGGTATCGCAACCGTCTTCCTCAAAGTCGGCATGAACGTCCAATGGGATGCGGACATGAGCGTGGAAGAGATGGTTAACGAAGGCGTGCGCCGCGCCTACACTTGGGAAGGCAACACCCTGCGCGCTTCCGTCCTCGCCGATCCTGCCGGCAAACGCCAAAACACCAAAGACAACACTCCCGCCGTCATCCACATGAGCATCGTACCGGGCGACAAAGTCGAAGTAACCTGCGCAGCAAAAGGCGGCGGCTCTGAAAACAAATCCAAACTCGCCATGCTCAATCCTTCCGACAACATCGTCGATTGGGTATTGAAAACCATCCCGACCATGGGCGCGGGCTGGTGTCCTCCCGGCATCTTGGGCATCGGTATCGGCGGTACGCCCGAAAAAGCCGTGCTGATGGCAAAAGAATCCCTGATGAGCCACATCGACATACAAGAGTTGCAGGAAAAAGCCGCGTCCGGTGCGGAATTGTCCACCACCGAAGCCCTGCGCCTCGAACTCTTTGAAAAAGTCAACGCATTGGGCATCGGCGCACAAGGTTTGGGCGGACTGACCACCGTATTGGACGTCAAAATCCTCGATTACCCGACCCATGCCGCTTCCAAACCGATTGCCATGATTCCGAACTGCGCCGCCACCCGCCACGTCGAATTCGAATTGGACGGCTCAGGCCCGGTCGAACTGACCCCGCCACGCGTTGAAGACTGGCCCGATTTGACTTACAGCCCCGACAACGGCAAACGTATCGATGTCGATAAACTGACCAAAGAAGAAGTTGCCAGTTGGAAAACCGGCGACGTATTGCTGCTGAACGGTAAAATCCTCACCGGCCGCGATGCCGCGCATAAACGCCTCGTCGATATGCTCGACAAAGGCGAAGAGTTGCCCGTCGATTTCACCAACCGCCTGATTTACTACGTCGGCCCCGTCGATCCGGTCGGCGACGAAGTAGTCGGTCCGGCAGGCCCGACCACCGCCACCCGCATGGACAAATTCACCCGCCAAATGCTCGAACAAACCGGCCTCTTGGGCATGATCGGCAAATCCGAGCGCGGTGCAGCCACCTGCGAAGCCATCGCAGACAACAAAGCCGTGTACCTCATGGCAGTCGGCGGCGCGGCATACCTCGTGGCAAAAGCCATCAAATCCTCCAAAGTCTTGGCGTTCCCCGAATTGGGCATGGAAGCAGTTTACGAGTTTGAAGTCAAAGACATGCCTGTAACCGTCGCCGTGGACAGCAAAGGCGAATCCATCCACGCCACCGCCCCGCGCAAATGGCAGGCAAAAATCGGCATCATCCCCGTCGAGTCCTAATGCCTTGATGCCAGGTTGAAAAAGGTCGTCTGAAAACTCGGAATAAGGTTTTCAGACGACGGCGTATTCGCATTTGAAGTGCAACTTTCCATA
>NZ_KV821539.1:31739-33625 GCF_001815675.1 Neisseria sp. HMSC065D04 | reverse complement strand
CCATCCAAGGTCGTCTGAAAAACCCGTTACAGAGTTTTTCAGACGACCTTTATTCTTCCCGCCGACAGGCATACAATCACGGGCGCAGTTCCCTTTATGGATTCAATACGACCCAGGTACGCGGTTTTAAGGTCGTCTGAAAAGATGGACAGGCTTGCCGCAAAACCCATAATATCCAGATTTCCAACCATCCTTTAACCAGAAATAAAAATCATGAATTTCGATCTTGAAAACCTCTCTTCATTCGCGGGCTGGGAACGTCTTGCCGAAACCGGCATGGCATTCGGTACCAACCTCGTTGCCGCGCTGGCGATTTTCTTTGTCGGCAGATGGATTGCCGCCCGCCTTGTTATTTTGATGAAAGCTGCGCTGACCCGTGCCAAAGTGGACAGAACGCTCGTCAGCTTCCTCGGCAATGTGGCTAACGTCGGCCTGTTAATCCTGATCATCATTGCCGCGCTGGGCAAGCTGGGCATTCCGACCACTTCGGTTACCGCCTTAATCGGCGGCGCGGGTTTGGCGGTGGCTTTGTCGCTGAAAGATCAACTGTCGAACTTTGCCGCCGGTGCGCTGATTATCCTGTTTCGTCCGTTTAAGGTTGGTGATTTCATCAAAGTAAACGGCTTCGAAGGTACCGTGAGCGAGATTAAAATGGTGCAGACCGCGCTGAGTACGCCGGATAACGAAGAAGTCATCCTGCCCAACAGCGTCGTTATGAGCAACAGCATCGTGAATCGTTCTTCCATGCCACTGTGCCGCGTGCAGGTGGTGGTCGGCGTCGATTACGCCTGTGATTTGAAGGCCGCCAAAGCCGCCGTCTTGAAAGCCGCCACCGAGCATCCCTTGTGTGTGCAAACCCAAGGCAAAGAGGCAGTAACATATATTACCAACTTGGCCGACAGTGCCATCGAAATCACGCTTTGGGCGTGGACGAACGAAGCCGATTTGGGCGCGTTCCGCTTTGGATTGAACGAGCAGGTGGTGGAAAACCTGCGTGCTGCCAATATCAATATTCCTTTCCCGCAGCGCGATGTGCATATCATCCAGCAGCAGGGGTAAGGGTAAGTTTCGGATTGGCGAATCCGACCTGCTGAAACCGTAGGCATACGGTGTTTGAAACCCAAAGCCCATCTGAGGTCGTCTGAAAACCTGTCTTATGGTTTTCAGACGACCTTTTTATATTCTTTCCATTTCCTGTATTATTCATATTGATTTAAACACTCTTTCTTGAAAGGTCAAAAATAATGTCGCTCACTTTAAAATCTGTTCTGACCGCCGGTTTGCTCCTTCTTGGATTCCAAGCCGCTGCCCAAGATATTCCGCAAGCGTTTCAAGGCAAATGGGCCGGGCATTATGAAGGGAAGGTATCGCCCAAACATATAAGGGCTTTATGTGCCATGGGTTATGATGAAAACGCTGCTATGGATAATGTCTATGTGTCGGAAGATAGCGGCTTTTATATTGAAATAGGTAAAAAATCAATTGAATTAAATGGTTGGGAATGGGGTGCGAAATATACGAAACTGAATTATCGAATTTATTCGCCCGATAAAATCGCAGGTACGGCACGCGTTCGGGAAGAGGAGCCGGAGCAAGGTACGCAGATTTATAACGATAATTTTGAGTTTTCGTTAAATCGAGGCATGCTGACGCAAAGATTCCGTGATTTTTCAACGGACGGCTCAGGCAAAAAAGTTTGGCGGACGCGTACGCTGATGCGTTGCAAATAATGCTGGGCAAACCGTAGCCGGTCGCAGGTTGGAGGCTTGTATCCGACAACAGCCGCTGCCATCTCAAATAGCCGTCGGATTCGAGAATCCTACCTACGGCAAAACCGTAGCAAGAGAGAATAGAAACCCGTAGCGTGGGCTTTGCCCACGAATCAA
>NZ_KV821539.1:12040-31639 GCF_001815675.1 Neisseria sp. HMSC065D04 | reverse complement strand
AACCCGTAGCGTGGGCTTTGCCCACGAATCAAACTCAAAATTTCAGACGACCTCTTTTACCCAACATTATCGTGGGCAAAGCCCACGCTACAATGTATACCGACTACTGACAGTATTGAATGATTACTTTGCCGAAACGGTATCCGAACGGCTTGATTTGAGTTTTGGTATTTTTACCTGACGGGGTCAAAAATACAGTTGCTACTGAAACTACCAAACCGAAACCCATCCGAGGTCGTCTGAAAACCTGTCTTATGGTTTTCAGACGACCTTTATTGTTCCCGCCGACAGGCATACAATCAAAAGTGCAGTACCTTTCATTGATTCAATACAAGGAGACAGTTATGCGCGGCATAAAATCAGTTGCATTGTTGTGTACTTTGGCATTGGGTGCGCCGGCATTTTCGGCGGGTTTGACCAAAACGCTGCCGGGCGATTTGACGACGGCTCAGGCGCAGGCGGTGGTACAGGCTTCGATGAAAAAGGCGCGTGAAATCAAGGTGCCGATGAATATCGCGGTCATGGACGCGGGCGGTAATTTGAAGGCATTTGCGCGTATGGACGATGCGTTTATCGGCAGCATTGATATTGCGCAGAAAAAGGCGAAAACGGCACGCTATTTCAATATGTCCACCCGCGATTTGGGCAAGGCTTCGCAGCCGGGCGGTGAGCTTTACGGCATTGAGGTGACCAACGACGGTTTGGTGATTTTTCCCGGCGGTGTGCTGCTGGTGGATAAAAACGGCGTTATCGTCGGCAGCGTCGGCGTGAGCGGCGGCTCGGTCGATGAAGACGAAAGTGTCGCGAAAGCAGGTGCGGCGGTCTTGTCGGGCAGGTAAGCCGCAGCTTGAGGCAACCCGCCGCGCGTTTCTTTTCATTGATTTGCGTTGGGTTATTGAAATGAGCAGAGGTCGTCTGAAAATGCGGGTCTAAACTCCCGCTGTCTTTTCAGACGACCTTTTTGCATTTGTTGACATTTTTACCGCTTCGGGCATGACGTTCGGGCATATGGGGTCGTCTGAAACCTGAAATGCTGTCTTTCCCAAGCACAATTCGCTGCAATGGGATATGATTATCCTTTTTCAGACGACCTGTCCTGATATGGGGTCGTCTGAAAAGCCGATTCCGTCGGGTGCGGCGGAGTCCTGAGAAGCCGTTAAGCCATACAAGAAAGCCAAGATGTCCGAAACAGCAGTCCAAGAAACCCAAGAAACGCCAAACAGTGTGCCCACGTCGTCTGAAACACAACCCACCCCGCCCAAGCGCAAGAGACGCTGGTTGCGGGGTCTGTTGCTGATATTGGTTGTGCTGGTGTGCGCGCTGGCGGGCTTTATCGGCTGGCTGGTGGGGACGGAATCGGGTTTGCGTTTCGGTGTGTACAAGATTCCGTCCTGGTTTGGCGTGAAGATTGCTTCGGAAACGCTGGAAGGTACGCTGGTTAAGGGTTTTCACGGCGATAAGTGGATGATTGAAACGGATGGGGCGGATGTGAAAATCAGCGCGTTCCGTTTTGATTGGAAGCCGTCCGAGCTGTTTCAGCGCAGCCTGCACATTACTGAAATTGTGGCGGGCGATATTGCGGTCGTGCCGAAGCCGACGCCGCCGAAAGAGAAAAAGCCGTCCAAAGGGCTGCCTGAGAGCATTGATTTGCCTGTGTTGGTGTTTATCGACCGTTTTGAGACGGGCAGGCTCAGCGTGGGCAAAAATTTTGACAAGCAGACGGCCTATCTCGACCATCTGAATGCGGCATACCATTACGATCGGAAAGAACACCGCTTGGATTTGAAAACCCTCGATACGCCGTGGAGCAATTCGACGGGTTCGGCGGTGGTCGGGCTGGAGAAGCCTTTTGCGCTCAATACGACAATTCAGACGAAGGGCGAGCTGGAAGGCGAGACGATAGAGGGTAAGGCGCGTCTGTGGGGCAGCTTGCAGGACGTGCAGACTGAAATCCTGCTGGACGGCGACGATGTGCATTTGTCGGCGAAATCTACGGTGCATCCGTTTGCCGCTTCGTTGGACAAGATGATCGGCGAGGTACTGGTCAAGGGTTTCAACATCAATCCGACGGCTTTCCTGCCGTCGCTACCTAAGGCAAACCTGACGTTTGACGCAACCGTCGTGCCTTCGTTTACGCACGGTATCGCGCTGGACGGCTCGCTCGACTTGGAAAACAAGGCGGCGGGTTTTGCCGATGCAAAATCCATTCCGGTGCGCAACATTCTGGCGGACTTCACCATCAACGACAACGGCGTGGTAACCGTCCAAGAGTCTGAAATCGGGCTGCTGGAGGAAGGTTCGTTCAATGTCGCCGGTACGGTCGATACGGTGAAAAACGCGCTGGCGCTCAAGATTAATGTGAACAACCTGGTTTCAGACGACCTCGTCCGCACCAATGTTGCCGGTCAGTGGAACGGATTTATCGGCGTCAAAGGTGAAACCGCCTCGCCCGCTATCGACTGGAATCTTGAAAGCGGCAGCGCGCAACTCTCCGGCCTGCTGTCCTTCGTTACCGACAGACAACTCGGTCAACGCACCCTCAAACTCGACCGCGTCCGCGTCGCACCGCAAAACGGCGGCGAACTGACGGCACAAGGTTCGCTCGAGCTTTTCAAAGACCGCCTGCTCAAGCTCGACGTTTCCAGCAAAGCGTTCAATCCGTCCCGCTTAGACTCAAAACTGCCCGCCGGCAGCGTCAACGGCACCATCAATCTTTCAGGCGAACTGGCGAAAGAAAAATTCGCCGGCAAAATGCAGCTTGCGCCGAGTACGTTAAACAACGTCCCCCTCAGCGGTAAAGCCGATGTCGTTTACGAATCCGGACATCTCCCGCGCGCGCTGACTGACCTGCGTTTGGGCAACAATATCGTCAAAACCAACGGCAGCTTCGGTAAAAAAGGCGACCGCCTCAATATCGACATCACCGCTCCCGACCTTTCCCGTTTCGGTTTCGGACTGGGCGGGCTGCTCAACACGCGCGGCTATATTTCAGGCGACCTCAAAGGCGGGCTGAAAACCTACGAAGCCGACCTCTCCGGCGAAGCGCGCGCGCTGCGTGTCGGCGATGCCGTCAACATCCGAATGCTTGACTTCAAACTCAAAGGCACGCCCGACATCAACCGTCCGCTTGCCGCCGACATCAAAGGCAGCCACATCGCCCTTTCCGGCGGCGCGACCGTCGTCGATGCGGTCAACCTGTCCCTCAATGGCACGGGTGCGCAACACCGCATACACGGCAGCAGCAGCATGGCGTTGGACGGCAAACCTTACAAACTCGAAGTCAACGCGGCGGGCGGTCTGAACAAAGACTTCAATCAGTGGAAAGGCAGCGTGGACACGCTCGACATCGGCGGCGCGTTCAACCTCAAACTGCAAAACCGCATGAACCTAGAAGCAGGCGCGGAGCGCGTTTCCATGAGCGCGGCGCGCTGGAGCGTGATGGGCGGCAGCCTCAACCTGCAAAACTTCGTTTGGGACAAAAAAACCGGCATCACCAGTAAAGGCAGTGCGCAAAGCCTGCACATCACCGAGCTGCAAAACTTCGTCAAAATCCCCGTCGAACACAACTTGGTACTCGGCGGCGATTGGGATTTGGCGTACAGCCAAAACGCCCGCGGCTACCTCAACATCAACCGCCAAAGCGGCGACATCATCCTGCCGAACAAAGACCCGAAAAAACAAATGCCCTTGGGTTTGAGCGCGCTCGTCCTGCGCACCCGTTTCCAAAACGGCCGCATCGACAGCACGCTTGAAGGCAATACCCGCTTCGGCAGCATCAATGCCGATTTGGGCATCAGCCAGCAGTTCGGCAACAAAATCGCCAACGCGCCGGTCAGCGGCAAAATCAACCTCAACATCCCCGACTTGGGCGCAATCAAAACCTTCCTGCCCGCCACCGCGCAAGGCATTACAGGTCGTCTGAACGCCTCCGCCACCATAGGCGGGCGCGTCGGTTCGCCCACCATCGCCGCCACCTTGAACGGCACCAGCAACTACGGCACTGCCGACGGTACGGTCAACATCGGACAGGGCGCCAGCATGGACACCGCGCCTTTGAGCGGCAAACTCAACCTCAACGTCGCCGACCTCGAAGTCTTCCGCAACTTCCTGCCTGTCGGACAAACCGTCAAAGGTCGTCTGAATGCCGCCGTCAGCCTTGGCGGACGCGTCGGCGATCCCCAGCTTTCCGGTACGCTCAACGGCGAAAACCTCTACTACCGCAACCAAACCCAAGGCCTTATCCTCGACAACGGCGTTTTACGTTCCCATTTGCAGGGACAACGCTGGATTATCGACAGCCTCAAGTTCCACAAAGGCGGTACGCTCGAGCTGAAAGGCTCCGTCAACCTTGCCAACGCCGATCCGGATGTTGACGTAGATGTCGTCTTCGACAAATACGACACCCTCTCCCGTCCGAACCGCCGCCTGCGCCTCTCCGGCAGCGCGAAAGTGCAATACAACCAGGCCAGGGGCTTCATCCTCAACGGTACGTTGGGCAGCGACTACGGTATGTTCGGTTCGCAAAAATCCTCCATGCCCTCGTTGGACGACGATGTCGTCGTGTTGGGCGAAGAGAAAAAACAAACCGCCGCCGTGACGCCCATCAGCCTCAACCTGACGCTCAACCTCAACGACAACATCCGTTTCGTCGGTTATGGCGCAGACATCACCATAGGCGGCAAGCTGACCATCACTTCCCGCCCGGGCGAAGCCATCCAAGGCGTCGGTACGGTGAAAGTCGTCAAAGGCCGCTACAAAGCCTACGGTCAAGACCTCGACATCACTAAGGGGACGGTTTCTTTCGTTGGTCCGTTGAACAATCCCAACCTGAACATCCGCGCCGAACGCCGTCTTTCCCCCGTCGGTGCGGGCGTCGAAGTCCTCGGCAGCCTCTCCAATCCGCGCGTGACCCTCGTTGCCAAAGAGGCGATGAGCGAAAAAGACAAGCTCTCCTGGCTCATCCTCAACCGTGCCAGCAGCGGCAGCGACGGCGACAATGCCGCCCTTTCCGCAGCGGCAGGCGCGCTCCTTGCCGGACAAGTCAACGACAGGCTCGGACTGGTGGACGATTTGGGCATCACCAGCCAACGCAGCCGCAACGCCCAAACCGGCGAACTCAACCCCGCCGAACAAGTGCTGACCGTCGGCAAGCAGTTCACCAACAACCTCTACGCAGGTTACGAATACGGTCTTTCCAGTGCCGAACAGTCGGTCAAGCTCGTGTACCAGCTCACTCGTGCCATCCAAGCCGTTGCCCGCGTCGGCAGCCGTTCATACGGCGGCGAGTTGAAATACACCATCCGTTTCGACAGGCTCTTCCGTTCGGATTACGAAAACGACCGCAAAATCGAAGAAGCGGAAAAACAAAAAGCCGAGCAAACGCAATAACGCCGCCGAAAAAGAAAAGGTCGTCTGAAAACCACACTTTAGGGTTTTCAGACGACCTTTTTCATGCGCGGCAATCTCGTTCCTTTTTCTTGAGGACAGATAGACAGGTCGGTCATATCCGTTTCGCAGGTGCGCTGTCGGACAGGTTTTCAGACGACCCCATAGCCCCCGTCCCGCCCTAAAATCCTGTTAGAATACCGTTTCATTTCATTCATAATAATCAAACCATTCCCATTTAAAGCCGCGCCCAATACGATGAAACTCCCGCCGCTCAAACCCCTCATCATCACCTCGCTGCCCGTCTTCGCCAGCGTCTTTATCGCCGCAACCCTCGTCTGGCGGTTCGGCACGCCCAAGCTCGCCATGCCCTTCGTGCTCGGCATTATCGCGGGCGGCCTCGTCGATTTGGACAACCGCCTGACAGGTCGTCTGAAAAACATCATCATCACCGTCGCCCTGTTCACCCTCTCGTCGCTCGTCGCCCAAAGCACGCTCGGCACCGGCCTGCCTTTCATCCTCGCCATGACCCTGATGACGTTCGGCTTTACCATTTTGGGCGCGGTCGGGCTGAAATACCGCACCTTCGCGTTCGGCGCACTTGCCGTCGCCACCTACACCACGCTCACCTACACCCCCGAAACCTTCTGGCTGACCAATCCCGTCATGATTCTGCTCGGGACCGTGTTATACAGCACCTGCACACTCGTTTTCCAAATCATCCTCCCGCACCGCCCCGTTCAAGAAAGCGTCGCCAACGCCTACGAAGCGCTCGGCGGGTATTTTGACGCCAAAGCCGACTTTTTCGATCCCGACGAAGCCGCCTGGCTCGGCAACCGCCAAATCGACCTCGCCATGAGCAACACTGGTGTCATCAGCGCCTTCAACCAATGCCGCGCCGCCCTGTTTTACCGCCTGCGCGGCAAACACCGCCACCCGCGCACTGCCAAAATGCTGCGCTACTACTTCACCGCCCAAGACATACACGAACGCGTCAGCTCCGCCCACGCCGACTACACCGAGCTGACCGACACCCTTAAAAACACCGACCTCATCTTCCGCATCCGCCGCCTGCTCGAAATGCAGGGGCAGGCGTGCCGCAACGTTGCCGCCGCCCTGAGAAACGGCAAAGACTACACATACAGCAAACGCCTCGGACGCGCGATGGAAGGCTGCCGCCAATCCCTCGCCCACTACACTGACGACCACCCCGAAAGCCGCAACATCCACCACATCCGCCGCCTGCTCGACAACCTCGGCAGCGTCGACCACCAACTGCGCCAACTCCAACACAGCGACTCCCCCGCCGAAAACGAAAACAGCAACGACACCCGCATCGCCGCCCTCGAAAACAGCAGCCTGAAAAACGTCTGGCAGACCGTCCGCAGCCAGCTCAACTTCGAGTCGGGCGTTTTCCGTCACGCCACGCGCCTCTCCATCCTCGTTGCCGCCTCCTGCATCATCGTCGAAATCCTCCATCTCAACCTCGGCTACTGGATACTCCTGACCGCCGTTTTCGTCTGCCAACCCAACTACACCGCCACCAAAAGCCGCGTGTACCAACGCATCGCCGGCACCATCCTCGGCGTCATCGTCGGCTCACTCGTGCCTTATTTCACCCCCTCCGTCGAAACCAAACTCTGGATCGTCATCGCCAGCACCACCCTGTTTTTCATGACCCGAAGCTACAAATACAGCTTCTCCACCTTCTTCATCACCATCCAAGCCCTCACCAGCTTCTCTCTCGCCGGGCTGGACGTCTATGCCGCCATGCCCGTCCGCATCATCGACACCATCGTCGGCTCCGTCCTCGCGTGGGCAGCCGTCACCTACCTCTGGCCGGATTGGCGTTACCTCACCCTCGAAAAAACCGCCGCCCAAACCGTCGGCGGCAACGGCGCCTACCTCAGAAAAATCCTCGACCAGCTCCAATACGGCATCGCCGACGACGTCGAATACCGCACCGTCCGCCGCCAAGCCCACGAACGCACCGCCACCCTCAGCAGCACCCTCTCCGACATGAGCAGCGAACCTAAAAAATACGGCAACAACCTGCAAAGCGGCTTCACCCTCCTCAAAACCAGCTACGCCCTGACCGGCTACATCTCCGCACTCGGCGCATACCGCAGCGAAATGGATGGCGCGTGCAGCCCCGACTTCGTCCGCAAGTTCTACCAAAGCGGCTACCGCATCGCCGACCTGCTCGAACGCCTCCCGCAAACGAGCGAACAAGATTTTCAGACGACCCTCTCCCAAATCCGAACCGACTTGGAAGCCTTACAAACAGAAGCAGGCGACGAACGTCAAAGCCACATCCTCCACCGGCAGCTCACCCTCATCGCCAACCAACTCGACCCCTGCTACCGTAGCCTGCACGATATCGAAGCCAGCCCGCAAGCCGTGTGATATAGTGAATTAACTTTAAACCAGTAGGCGTTGCCTCGCCTTGTCCTGATCTAAATTTAATCCACTATAATCGGCAGGCAAACGAAAGGTCGTCTGAAAACCCGAAACAAGGTTTTTCAGACGACCTTTTTCAATGAACCAACGCGTTTTATTCCCCACCTTCAACAATCTGTTTAAGGTGGTACAGTGCATCCAAGGCTTCGCGGGGGGTGAGGTCGTCGGGGCGGATTTGGTTTAGTGCTTCGGCGAGTGCGTGGTGGGCGGGGTTGGTTTCTTGGCTTGCGGCGGTTTGGGGGGCGATGTCCGCCGTTTCGTTTGGGCTAAACCCGCCGTATTCGTTTTCAGACGACAGGGTGCTGAAGATGTCCAACTGCGGGCGGACGGCGGCGGCTTGGGCTTCGAGTTCGTCCAGATGTTTTTGGGCGGCTTTGAGGGCGCGGGTGGGCAGGCCGGCGAGTTTGGCGACGGCGATGCCGTAGCTTTTGCTGGCGGGGCCGGGTTCGATGTGGTGGAGGAAGACGATGTCTTGTCCTTGTTCGAGCGCGGAGAGGTGCATGTTGACTGCCGTTGCGTGGGCTTCGGGCAGTTTGGTCAGCTCGAAATAGTGGGTGGCGAAGAGGCTGAAGGATTTGTTTTTTTGCAGCAGGTGTTCGGCGATGGCGTGTGCTAGGGCGAGGCCGTCGAAGGTGGAGGTGCCGCGTCCGACTTCGTCCATGAGGACGAGGGATTGGTCGGTGGCGTGGTGGAGGATGTAGGCGGTTTCGCTCATTTCGACCATGAAGGTGGAGCGGTTGGAGGCGAGGTCGTCGGAGGCGCCGATGCGGGTGAAGATTTGGTCGATGGGTCCGATTTGGGCGGCGTCGGCGGGGACGAAGCTGCCGGTGTGCGCCATGAGGACGATGTGGGCGACTTGGCGCATGTAGGTGGATTTGCCGCCCATGTTGGGGCCGGTCAGGAGCATGAGGCGGTGTTTGTGGTCGAGGCGGGTGTGGTTGGCGGTGAAGTGGCGCACTTGTTGCTCGACGACGGGATGGCGGCCTTTTTCGATATGGATGACGGGGTAGTCGGCGAACTTGGGGCAGACGAAGCCGCGTTCGGCGGCGGTGGAGGCAAAGGTGGAGAGTACGTCGAGGGCGGCGGCGGCTTTGGCGGCTTTTTGAAGCTGAGGCAGGGTCGTCTGAATGTCTTTGAGGAGAGCTTCAAACAGGCGTTTTTCCAATGCCAATGCTTGCTCTTGCGCGGTCAGGACTTTGTCTTCGAAAGTTTTGAGTTCAGGGGTGATGAAGCGTTCGGCGTTTTTGAGGGTCTGGCGGCGTTGGTAGTCGGCGGGGGCTTGCTCGGCCTGGACTTTGGATAGCTCGATGTAGAAGCCGTGGACGCGGTTGAACTCGACTTTGAGGGTGGAGAGGCCGGTGCGTTCGCGTTCACGCGCTTCGAGGTCGAGCAGGAATTCGTCGCCGTGGTTTTGGATGTGGCGCAGTTCGTCGAGTTCTGCGGAATAGCCTTGGTTGATGACGCCGCCGTCTTTGAGCCAGACGGCGGGTTCGGGCATTACGGCGGCTTTGAGGATTTCGGCAACGGGCAGGGTTTCGGGGAAAACGGCTTTGAGGGTTTCTAAGAGACTGCTGCCCTCGGCGGACAATTCGATTTCGGACAGGGCAAACAGGCTGTCGCGCAAGGCGGCGAGGTCGCGCGGGCGGGCGTTGCCGACGGCGATGCGGGCGGCGATGCGTTCGATGTCTGCGATGTTTTTCAGACGACCTTGCAGGGTTTCGTATTGCGAACCCAACGCGGCAACGGCTTCTTGGCGGGCGCGGATGTGGGCGCGGCTGCGTAAGGGGTGGTGCAGCCAGAGTGCCAAGAGGCGGCTGCCCATGTGGGTGGCGCAGCCGTCGAGTATGGAAAACAGGGTCGGCGATTTTTTGCCGGAGAGGGTTTGCGTGATTTCGAGATTGCGGCGCGTGGCGGCGTCCATGCCGATATATTGGCTATCGGTTTCGAGCGAAATGCCGTCGAGGTGTTGCGGCATCAGGTTTTGCGTCAGGCGGATGTAGTTCAACAGCGCACCCGCCGCGCCGACGGCGGCTTCGTGTTCTTTGCCGTCCAAACCGAAGCCGTGCAGGTCTTGACAGCCGAAGTATTCGGTCAATAATTTCGCGCCCGCGTCGGCGGCAAACTGCCACGAGTTCAGGCGCGTGATGTTGGCGGAGGTCGTCTGAAAACCATTAGGCAGGCTTTTGCCTTCGGGCAACAGGATTTCCGCCGCCTGCAAACGCGCCAGCTCGTCGGCGAGTTTGTCCGCCGTCGTCAGCTTGGTTTTGAATTCGCCGCTTTGCAAAGATGCCCACGCGATGGCGATGTGTTTTTTATCCGCGTTCACCGCCGCGATGCGGTTGGTTTCCTTGTCTTCCAAAAACGCCGCGTCGGTCAGCGTGCCGGGCGTAACGATGCGCACGACTTTGCGCTCCACCGGCCCTTTGCCCGCGCCAACTTCGCCCACCTGCTCGCACACCGCCACGCTTTTGCCCATCTTCACCAGCCGCGCCAGATACTGCTCCGCCGCGTGAAACGGCACGCCCGCCATCTTAATCGGCACGCCGTCCATCTGCCCGCGCGTGGTCAGGGTAATGTCCAACAGCTTCGCCGCTTCCACCGCGTCATCCAAAAACAGCTCGTAAAAATCGCCCATGCGGTAAAACACCAGCTTGTCGGCGTGCTGCGATTTGATGGCGAGATACTGCTGCATCATCGGGGAAACGGCGGATTTGCTCATGGGAATGCCTTGCAAAACGGAAAAGCCTTATTGTAGCAAAAGGTCGTCTGAAACCCTAAAACACGGTTTCAGACGACCTTTTCTATAGTGGATTAACTTTAAACCAGGACGGCGTTACCTCGCCTAACTTTAAACCGGTACGGCGTTGCCTCGCCTTGTCCTGATTTAGTTAATCCACTATATGTATGCCGCTTAGGGTTTTTCGTAAACGAAAATAATGTCCAAGTCTTTTTTCGGCAGGAAATTTTCTTTGACTGCTTGGAAGCGGTTCGGCCCTACTTTGCGCAAGGATTTGTCCCAACAAAGCGAAATCACGGTATTGGGCTCGCGGTCTATGGTCAACGTGAATTTACCGATGGGTTTTGCCCAGTTGGCACCTGTGGTCAGGATATAGCCCAAATGGTGATAGACCTTTTCTTCTTTCACATTTTTAAAGTTGTTGAGGAAGTTTTCATCCATGCAGTACTCATCTATAAATGCTTTGCTGTCTTTGGCTTTGAGCGAAGGCAGGAAGCTGCCGCCGACCAGCGGGGTGTATTGGTGTTTGATTTCGGTGACGCTGCCGGCTTTGAAGGTTTGCTTCCAGCTGTAAACAATCTGCGCCGACCAATCGGGCAGTTCATCCGGCTGCTTGGGCAGCATGGATTGGACTTTGGCGGAGCGGCAGGCTCTGATTTTGCTGCCGATTTTTTCACCGTCTTGCTTTTGCGTCCAAGGGTGCATCAGTTCCTGATCGCTCAAACCGCATTTTTTCAAATCGGCGGTCACGTCCACTAGCGAGCCGTTACTCCGTTCAAAATAGGCGCGGACGTGGGCTTGCGGGCGGACAGGTTTGCCGTCGGCGTAAATTCGGAAGCTGTCAACCAAGCCTTTGGTGTCGGCAAAGTCGTAATCGGTGAAAGCAGGAACAATCGGCAAAGGGAAAAGGACGGTTTCGATAATGTCTTGCGAGGAGGTGTTTTTAAACCGGTAATGCACGCGAATCTGGTTTTCGCTGATGTACAAATCTTCGCTCTGCATATCGATATGCGGATTTTTCAGATATTTGATGCCGCTCGTGCTGACTGTACCTGTGCTGTCGTTGGCATGGGCTGCTCCGGCAAGCAGGAGGAGCAGGAGGAAAGAGTGGGGTTTCACGGGTTCAAAGTCCTTAAAAACAGGTCGTCTGAAACGGCATTTCAGACGACCTTCTTAATGAATCAGTATTTAATCCGCGCCTTTGAGCATTTTATTCAAAATAGGTACGAGTAGCAATAATACCAAACCGGTGATTACGCCTATGCCGCAAATCATCCAGTAGAAATCCAGCGGTGCTTTCTCATTGAATCCCTCTTTGAACAACACGCCACCCAAAGTGAAACCCACTGAAAAGCCCAAGAAATTGAGCGCGACCATTTGCGTTTTGAACATGGGCGGGGCGATTTTGGTCGCGATGGAAAGTGCAATCGGCGAGATCATCAGTTCGCCTATGGTGAGGACGAGCAGGAACAGTGCGAAAACACTAATCGGCATGGGTGTCTCTGATGAGACATACGGTACGAATATCAGATAGGATACGCCGACAACAATCATCGCCAACACGAATTTAAACGGGGTTTTCGGCTGATATTTGCCCATTTTCGTCCAAATCGCCGCCATCATGCCCGAGAAGAGGATGACCCACATGCTTTGGATGGAATCTTTCCATGCAACGGGGACAGTCCAGCCGAATAGGGTGCGGTTAACCGTTTTGTCAAAATATACCGTTGCTACGGAATAGACTTGGTACCAGACTGCCCAAAACAGGCAGATGGTCAGAAACAGCGGAATATAGGCAATGATGTGGCGTTTGTTTTCAGACGACACATGGCTGCTGCCGAGCAGGCGCGAGAAATAGGCGATAATGGTCAGAATGACCGTACCGAGCAGGAATTTGGGGAAGTTGTCCAAATTGATCGTGCCCGAGGCAATCAGGCTGCCGATAATCAAGACAATCAACACGGCGACTGCCGCAGCGGTCTGCACTTTTTCAGGGCGCAGCGGATTGGGGGCAGGCGTATGCGGCAGCAGTTTGCGTCCCGCAGAGTAAAGGCACAGCCCCAAAGCCATACCGACTGCCGCCGCGCCGAAGCCGTAGTGGAAACCCATCTTCGTTTGCAGCAAGCCGGTCAAGAGCGGGCCTAAAAAGCCGCCGATGTTGATGGAGATATAGAAAATGGAAAATCCGGCATCGCGCAGGGGCTTCATGTGATCTGCCTCATAAAGCGAGCCGACCATCGAGCTTGCCGACGATTTCACGCCGCCGCTGCCCAACGCGATACACACCAAGCCGCTCAATAGCCCGTACAGCCCCGGTGCGATTGCCAAAACGATGTGTCCGAGCATGACCACGATGCCGGAAATAAACAGCGTCCTCTCCGCGCCCCAAATCCGGTCGGCAAGCCATGCGCCGAGTATGGTGGACAAATACACGCTGCCGCCGTATGCGCCGACGATGCCGCCGGCGAGCGACTTGTCTATGCCCAAACCGCCTTTATTGGCAGCGTAATAGAGATAGATCATTAAGATACCCTGCATCCCGTAAAACGAGAAACGTTCCCACAATTCGATATGGAACAGGGTAGAGAGCTGGATGGGATGCCCGAAGAAGGTTTTTTCCTTGCGGGCGGACTGGTTGTCAGACATATTAAAGTTCTCCTGTTGGCAGAGGTTGGGCAGACGGACCGCCCCGGCGGAAACCTGCCTGCCCCGCCGGCATTTTCAATATTTTTCTTAGAGCGGGCGCGGGCGTAAGGATTGCCTGCCGCACCCTGCGGGTTTGGCGGGAAACGCCCGTATCCGATGCTTTCATCTAGGATTTACAGGAGTTTACGATGCCAAACATTTTTCGGTTTTAGCCGAATCTGAAACGCTTGTCAAACGGCATATGGCAAAGGTTTGAGGCTGCACAGGTAAACCGCATTTTGATTTAAGCAGGGGTCGTCTGAAAACGTATCGGCAAAAAGGAGGCATTTTCAGGCGGAAGGCGCGGGCGTATCATGCCCTTCATGAACATCACGCCTTTACGCCCCGAACACGTCGAACCGCTCGCCCGTGCGCTTTATCTGCAATGGCATGACTTTGCGCCGTGGTCGTCTATGGAGAAAATCCGCGCCTATTACGCGGAATGCCTAAACGGTGAAAACCTGCCGCTGGCGTTTGCCGCCGTCGGAAAGGACGGCGCGCTGCTGGGTTCGGCCGCGCTCAAACGGCACGATATGGAAGAGTTTCCCCAATACGAATATTGGCTGGGCGATGTGTTCGTTTTGCCCGAACACAGGGGGACGGGCGTGGGCGCTCTGTTGATTGGACACTGCCTCGCCGCCGCCCGCCAAATGCGCCTGCCCAAGCTTTACCTTTATACGCCGGACGTGCAGTCGGTTTACGAGAAATACGGCTGGTGTGAAATCGCGACCTGTCGGCACAACGGCGAGACGGTGTCGGTAATGGAATTGGTATTGGAGGGGCAATCCGATTGAATTTGACACCCATCTTGTGATGCAGGGTCGTCTGAAACCCAATCTTTGATTTTCAGACGACCTTTTTATTTACGCATATGGGAACTGTTTATCATTGCAACGTTCTATAAAAGGATTGACTTCAAAGCGATACGGCATTGCCTCGCCTTGTCCTGATTTGAAGTCTCTCCGGCATATTTGGGCTGAAGCAGAATCACTCGAAAACGGCGGCTTCATCACCGTTTTTATTGATCCCGCTTCAGCGCAGACCGAAACGGGCGGACAGCCGTTTCGTCCCGTTCTCGGTAATATTTTGCACTCAAGCAGAGACTGCTCTGCGCCAGACCGACTGAGAGGAATCCAGATTGAACAGCTTACGCCATCTTGCCCTGATATTTGCTTTGTCCGCGCCCGTACTCACGCTGGCGCAGACCGTATCGCAAACGCTGCCCAACGGGTTGAAGATTATTGTGAAAGAAGACCGCCGCGCACCGGTCGCCGTGTCGCAGCTTTGGTATAAAGTCGGCAGCGTGGATGAAAAACAGGGCAAAAGCGGTTTGAGCCATGCCTTGGAACACATGATGTTTAAAGGCACGCAGGCCGTACCTTCGGGAGAGTTCAACCGCCGCGTCGCCGCTTTGGGCGGAGAGAACAATGCCTACACTAACCGCAGCGAGACGGTTTATTACGAAAACATCGCAGCGGCAAACCTGCCCGAAGTGTTGAAGCTCGAAGCCGACCGGATGCACAACCTCAATTTCAGCGATGAAGAATTTCAAAATGAAATGAACGTCATCCGCGAAGAACGCCGCCAACGTACGGAAGACACGGCGGACGGCAAGCTGTGGGAACAGGTGTATCTGAACAGCTTTACGCTGCCTTCGATGAAAGCCGCGGTCATCGGTTATATGGATGATTTGCACACGCTCAAAGCCGACGATTTGCGCGACTGGTATCGGCAATATTACGCGCCGAACAACGCCGTTTTGGTGATTGTCGGCGATGTCGATGCCAAAAAGACGCTCAAAACCGCGGCGGAACTGTTCGGCAACATTCCCGCCAAGCAGCAGCCCGACCGCAATATGCTTGCCAACGAACCGTTCAAACGCGAACCTGTGAATTTTCAGACGACCTCGGTGGTCACGCGCCAACCCTTGGTCAGCTTGAACTACCGCGTCCCCGGATTGGAAAGTCTGGACGACAGACTGCCCTATGCGCTGGATGTCCTGTCGGAAATCTTGTCGGGCAACTCGTCCAGCCGCTTGGATAAAAACCTGATACGCGGCAAACAGATGGCTTTGAGTACGGGCGCAAGTTACGACCTGATCAGCCGTGAAATGCCGTTGTTCAGCATCTTCGCCATGCCGGCGGACAACGTCGAAGTCGATGCCGTCATCGCCGAATTGCGCCGCGAATTGAAAGACATTGCCGAAAACGGGGTCAGCGCCGAAGAGCTGAACCGCATCAAAGCGCAGTCGGAAGCGTCCGAAATCTACGAGCGCGACTCTATGGAAGCACAGGCTTCCATCATCGGGCGGCTGGAAGCGCGCGGCTTCGAATACAGCGACGAAGCGGAAATCCGCCGCCGCCTGAAAGCCGTCAGCGTCGAAGATGTGCAGGCCGCCGCGCAGTTGCTGACGGATGACCGCTTGGCGACTGTGGTTGTGATGCCCGACCCGAAAATCCTGTACCACCCGATTGTTCAGGCGGCAAACAAGCCTCAACCTAAATAAACCGACCAAAGGGGTCGTCTGAAACCGCTTTTCCCGTTTTCAGACGACCTCCGAACCGACCCCGCCCGAAGTGGCAAATGACTCGGAACGGGGCGGAATACGGCACCAAACCGCCCTTCCGCCCCGGCAGCCGGGTTAAACCGCAAAGGAATATCCGATGAAATCCCTTCCCCTCATATTAGCCCTCGCCTTCTCCACCGCCGCGCAGGCAGGCGTGGACATCCAACGCTGGACCACCGGCAACGGCACAGAAGTCCTTTTGGTCGAGCAACACGACAACCCCATCGTCGATATGCAGGTCAACTTCAAAGGCGCGGGCAGCGTGTTCAACCCCGAAGGCAAAAGCGAAGTGGCGGAATTCACCGCCGCCCTGCTGACCGACGGCACGGAAAAGCTGGACGAAGAAGCCTTTAATGCCGCCGCCGACGATATTGCCGCCCAAATCGACAGCAGCAGCGGACAGGAAAGCTCTGCCGCCGTCTTGCGCAGCCTGAGCCGCCCCGAAACGCTCAAAAAAGCCGCCGGACTGCTCAACCAATCCCTGACGCACCCCCGTTTTGACCCCGCCGTGTTCGACCGCCGTCAAAAAGAGGCGGTGACCACCCTCCAACAACAGGAAACCACCCCCGACTTTACCGCCGGACGCGCCCTGACCAAACTTGCCTATCCCGACCACCCATACGGCAGCGGCGCCAACGTCACCGCGGAGAGCATCCGCAAAGTCAACCTTGACGACATCCGCGCGTTCCACCGCAGCCGCTACGGCAAAGACAACGCCATCGTCGCCATCGTCGGCGACATCAACCGCAAACAAGCCGACCAGCTTGTGAAAAACGTGTTGAACGGCCTGCCCGACCACAGCAAAGCCGCCCACAGCGTCCCGCCCGTCAAACCCAATCCGGCACAACGCCGCGACATCCCGTTTGCCGGCGAACAGGCGCAAGTCTTGCTCGGTATGCCGCTGATTAAACGCCACGACCCCGACTATTACGCCTTGGTTGCCGGCAACTACATCCTCGGCGGCGGCGGTTTCGACAGCCGCCTGATGAAAGTCTTGCGCGACCGTTACGGCTACACCTACGGCGTATACAGCAACCTCGAACCGGCGACCGAAGCGGGTATGTTCACCATCGCCTATTCCACCCAGAAGAAAAACACCAAAGATTCGCTCGTACAGGCTCAGGCGGTCATCAAACAATTCATCGAAGAAGGCCCGACCGAAGAAGAACTGGCGCAAGCCAAAGCCAACATCATCGGCAGCTTCCCCCTGCGTTTCGATTCCAACGCCAAACTGGTGAAATACCTCAGCATCATCGGTTATCACAACCTGCCCAACGACTATCTCGAAGCCTACCCCAAAGCCATCGGCAAATTGACCGTGGCGCAAGTCAAAGACGCTTGGAAGCGCCGCGTCAAACCTGAAGATTTGCACATTGTCGTCGTCGGTGCCGAATAACCCCGCCGCCCATCCTTGTCCGACGGATACAGCCTGTCGGACAAGGCTTGAGGGGAACGGCGGCTTCATTCCGCCACATGGCAAAAAGGTCGTCTGAAAGCGCAGCTTCGACAATATCCCAACAGACATTGCGAAGCTGCGCCCGACATTTTTCAGACGACCCTTCCGACCATTCGTACCCCGTAAACACCCTTCGGAAGAATTCTCCCCGCCCGCCCGCAAAAACCGTCAAAATCCCTTATAATTCCGAACCTAACCGAATCCCGTCCTGCCGGCAGCGCCGTCGGGACTTGTCTTAACAACGAAAGAAACACTGTGGACAAACTCAAAATCACCGCCAACGGCCCGCTCAACGGCGAAATCACCGTATCCGGCGCAAAAAACGCCGCCCTGCCGCTGATGTGCGCCGGACTCTTGACCTCCGGTACCCTGCGCCTGAAAAACGTACCCATGCTCGCCGACGTCAAAACCACCCAAAAACTGCTGCAAGGCATGGGCGCGCGCGTTTTGACCGACAACATTCACGAATTCGAAATCAACGGCGGCACCGTCAACAACACCTGCGCCCCCTACGAACTGGTGAAAACCATGCGCGCCTCCATCCTCGTGCTCGGCCCGACGCTGGCACGTTTCGGCGAAGCTCAAGTCAGCCTGCCCGGCGGCTGCGCCATCGGCTCTCGCCCCGTCGACCAGCACCTCAAAGGCCTCGAAACCATGGGTGCGGAAATCACCATCGAACACGGCTACGTCAAAGCCAAAGGCCGTCTGAAAGGCACGCGCGTCGTCATGGACGTCGTTACCGTCGGCGGTACGGAAAACCTGCTGATGGCGGCAACCCTCGCCGAAGGCACGACCATCCTCGAAAACTGCGCCATCGAACCAGAAGTCGTCGATTTGGCGGAATGCCTCGTCAAAATGGGCGCGAAAATCAGCGGCATCGGCACGTCAACCATGACTGTCGAAGGCGTAAAAGAGCTGCACGGCTGCGAACACAGCGTCGTACCCGACCGCATCGAAGCCGGCACCTTCCTCTGCGCCGTCGCCATGACCGGCGGCAAAGTCGTCCTGCGCAACGCCGCCCCCAAAACCATGGAAGCCGTATTGGACAAACTCGTCGAAGCGGGCGCCATCATCGAAGCGGGCGACGACTGGATTTCCATCGACATGCAGCAGCGTCCCAAAGCCGTGGACATCCGCACCGTCGTCCATCCCGGCTTCCCGACCGACATGCAGGCGCAGTTTATGGCAATGAACGCCGTTGCCGAAGGCGACAGCCGCGTCGTCGAAACCATCTTTGAAAACCGCTTCATGCACGTTCCCGAACTCAACCGCATGGGTGCGAACATCACCACCGAAGGCAACACCGCCTTCGTCAAAGGCGTGGAAAAACTCTCCGGCGCCGTCGTGATGGCGACCGACCTGCGCGCCTCCGCCAGCCTCGTCATGGCAGGCTTGGTCGCAGGCGGCGAAACCATCGTCGAACGCATCTACCACCTCGACCGCGGCTACGAACACATCGAGAAAAAACTCGGCAAAGTCGGCGCGAAAATCGAGCGGGTACGCGGTTAAGAGCCTTGTGTGAAAAAGGTCGTCTGAAACGCCCCATCCCGATTCCAGACGACCCCGAGCCTCCATTTCAGACCCAAACCGACCACCATGAGGGGATCATCATGAACTTCAACAACCTGCTCAATCAAATCTTGGGAACCGTTCAAAAAAGCGGCAAATCCGTTTCCGACAGCCCGCTCAATTCTTTTGGCGGCGGCGCTTTGGTCGGCGGACTGGCGTCCATGCTGATGAAGAAAAAAACCGCCAAATCTCTGGTCAAAGTCGGCTCCGTGGCGGCTTTGGGTTATCTGGCGTATCAGGGTTATCAAAACTGGCAGAAAAACAAGCAGCAGGAAGCCGTGCCGCAAGGCGCGTTCGAGCCTGCCGGACTGCTCGCCGAAACACACAGCCGCGTAATTTTGCGCACCATGATTGCCGCCGCGGCTTCGGACGGTCTGATTGACGAAACCGAAAAACAAGTCATCGCCCGTGAAAGCGGCGACGACCCCGAAACCGCCGCATGGCTTGCCGCCGAATACGCCAATCCGGCAACAGTAGAAGAACTCGCCGCCGCAGTCGGCAACGATCAGGCGTTGGCAGCGGAAACCTATCTGGCGGCACGATTGGTCTGCGCAGACTTGTCGCGCAAAGAAATCGTCTTCCTCAGCCGCCTGTCGCAAGCCTTGGGACTGGACGACAATCTGGTGGAAAGCTTGGAAAAACAGCTGGAATTGGTATAACGCTTTGTATAGTGGATTAACCTTTGCCTGAACACCCGATTCAATGCCAAGGGGTCGTCTGAAAAGTTTCAGACGACCCCTT
>NZ_KV821539.1:11458-11940 GCF_001815675.1 Neisseria sp. HMSC065D04 | reverse complement strand
GGGGTCGTCTGAAAAGTTTCAGACGACCCCTTTTCAACATAACGGGCAGGCTTGTCTTGTTTCCCAACCGATAGCAAAAGAATGGGAAAGAGCAGCTTTCGGCTACGCGGCATACAGTCCGCAAATCATGCTTTCCCGACAGACCAAAGGAAAACCGTTTACCCGATACGACTGCGCCCGTTTTGAGGTTTGCACCTTATCGCACAAACCCGATCCAATCAAAAAAGGTCGTCTGAAACTTTTCAGACGACCTTTGCTTTGACTTCCGACAGCTTGGGGATTAAAACAGCCCGAGCTTATTTTTTAATCGCGGTACGCATATTGTCGGCGATGTGGGTAGCGCCAGCGGTTAGACCGGACATACCGATCAGCGATGCGGCGGCGAGTTTGATCAATTCTTTCATTTTGAGTCTCTTTCTTGTGTTTGTGTTGCGGATGTTATAGTGGCTTAACTTTAAACCGGTACGGCGTTACCTCGCCTT
>NZ_KV821539.1:6540-11358 GCF_001815675.1 Neisseria sp. HMSC065D04 | reverse complement strand
CTGTACTGTCTGCGGCTTCGTCGCCTTGTCCTGGATTTAGTTAATCTAATATATCGTCGGGTCGGCTGATTATTTGCCGGCTTCGGCGATGTTTTTGGCGGCGGTCGTCGCGCTGGCGGTCAGACCGGACATGCCAATCAGGGAGGCGGCTGCCAATTTAATTAAGTTTTTCATGGTCATCTCTCTTTCTTTTGTTCCCGCCGCCGAACTGGGCGGTCTGCGGTTCGCACTTGTGTCGGCATCTGATGCCGGAATCGGTTGAAAGCCGCTCCACCGCGGGCGGGAAGGTTGTTTGTGGGGGTTTGGGAAGCATTTAAAATATTTCGTTTGTTTTCAAATTATTTTTTTGCAGCGGTTTCGATATTGCGGGCAACCATAGAGGCTGAAGCGGTAACACCGGCCATACCGATTAAAGAGGCTGCGGCCAAGGTCAATAAATTTTTCATTTCGGGTAATCCTTTTACATATTAATCAAATGTTATTTAACAACATCTGTATTCGTCGTCGGCGTGTCTGCCATATCGACAGGTGTCATGATACCGCCTTAATTGATAAATTATACAGTTTTTTTGTAAAGAAAATAGCGGTATTAATGCTATAATGTAATTATTTTGATAAATTATTTTTAGTTTTGAAAATGACACCGATGTCTTGCAGAATGACACCGATGTCTTAGTTACAAGCCGATTACAAATTGTTTATTTTAGAATAGATGCTCTCGGATTTTTTGTTGCCAAATTACATCATTTTAGAAAATTTTTAAATTTTCTTTATATTTTTCAATCAGATAAAAAACAACACTTTTCCGCTTGGTTTTTGGGTTTTTAGCCTCAGACTATAATCGCCATTGCCATTTTTTAAATGATCTATCTATTTTTGGCAAAAAGCGGCATTGTTCTGCCTTGCCCAAAGTGAGCGGTTTTCCAAGCTGCCGGCGGTAAAAGCTCTGTTTGGGCGCAGCGAAGCGTGTAAAGCTTGTTTTTAGGTTTTCAGACGACCTATCTATCTTTATAGGTTGGCAGGGTCGTCTGAAAAGGCTGTCTGTTTCGGTGCTTCTGTTCACGCCCCCATCAAATTGATTCAGTTCGACTGCTTCGTTCTGCGTTCTGCAACCCGCTGCCCGGCATCGGTTTATCAGCTATTCCGCCCTATCCTACTCAAGCGCACAGCGAGCTTGCCCTGCAAACATGCTATATTGCCGTTTTTGCTTTTTCCGTTTTCAGACGACCTATGAATCTCCCGCTCCTCCTGACCGCCGCGCTTGCCTTTCTGTCCGGCGCGCTCATCACTTGGCTGCTCGCCCGCAACAAGGCGCAGACGCAGCAGTTTGCCCTGATGCAATCGCTTGCCGAGTCTCGCCAAAATCTTGAATTTGCCGAACAAAATCAGGCGCAAACCGCAGCCGAGCTTGCCGACGCGCGCTATCATGTCCAAGATTTGCAGGGCGAATTGCAGGAATTGGGCAACCGCTTCGCCGCCGCCGAACGCCAAATTGGTTATCTTCAAGAGCGCGAACAGGAAGCAGGTCGTCTGAAACAAGATTACGCCGAGCTTCAGGAAACCGCGCACAACCTGCACGTCCGCAACGAACGCCTCCACATCCAGCTCGAACAGGAACGCCTCGCCGCCGACGAAAAGCTCAAGCTCCTTGCCGAAGCCCGACAAAGCTTGGGCGACCAGTTTCAAAACCTCGCCAACACCATTTTGGAAGAGAAAAGCCGCCGCTTCACCGAGCAAAACCGCGACCACCTCAGCCAACTGCTGACCCCGCTCAACGAACGCATCCACGGCTTCAGCGAGCTGGTTCAGCAAACCTATGAAAAAGAAGCGCGCGAACGGCTGACCCTCGAAAACGAACTCAAACGCCTACAAACCCTCAACACCCAACTGCACAGCGACGCCAAAGCCCTCACCGACGCGCTCACCGGCACGCAAAACAAAACGCAAGGCAACTGGGGTGAGATGATTTTAGAAAGCGTTTTGGAACATTCCGGCCTGCAAAAAGGACGCGAATACACCGTCCAAGCCGCCGCCGTCCGCCAAGAAGAAGACGGCGCGCGCCGCCTTCAGCCCGACGTCCTCGTCAACCTGCCCGAAGGCAAACAAATCGTCATCGATTCCAAAGTCTCGCTGACCGCCTATGTCCGCTACACCCAAGCCGCCGACGCTGCAACCGCCGAGCGCGAACTCGCCGCCCACGTCGCCAGCATCCGCGCCCACATCCGCAGCCTGTCGCAAAAAGACTATACCGACCTCGAAGGCGTCCGTACGCTGGATTTCGTGTTTATGTTCATCCCCGTCGAACCCGCCTACCTGCTCGCCCTGCAACACGATGCCGCCCTGTTCCAAGAATGTTTCGACAAACGCATCATGCCGGTCGGCCCGAGTACGCTGCTCGCCACCCTGCGCACCGTCGCCCACATCTGGCGCAACGAACAACAAAACCAAAACGCCCTCGCCATCGCGGCAGAAGGCGGCAGGCTTTACGACAAATTCACCGGCTTTGTCCAAACGCTCGAGACCGTCGGCAAAAACATCGACCAAGCACAAAGCCAGTTCCAACAAGCCTACAAACAGCTCTCGCAAGGACGCGGCAACCTCGTCAGCCGCGCCGAGAAACTGCGTGCGCTGGGCGTCAAAACCACCAAACGCCTGCAACGCGATTTGACAGAAACCGCCCAAGAATCCGCCTTGCAGGATAAGGGTTTGCCGGAAGGGGAAGAAGATTGACGGATTGTCCGTCGTCGGATTTCAGACGACGTATCAAAGACAAAAAGGGCGCATGATGCATCCTTTTATAGTGGATTAACTTTAAACCAGGACAAGGCGACGAAGCCGCAGACAGTACAGATAGTACGGAACCGATTCACTTGGTACTTCAGCACCTTAGAGAATCGTTCTTTTGAGCTAAGGCGAGGCAACGCCGTACTGGTTTCAAGTTAATCCACTGTATCGTTTCAAACCTTATTCGCCAGCCATCCGCGTTTCTAGCTGTCGGAAGAAGGAGGAACAAGGCATCGCGGCGGTAAAAAGGTCGTCTGAAAAACGGCGGGGCGGGTATGAATTGCTTACCACGCCGTTTTCAGACGACCTTTCGTGTTATCGCGCCTTTATTTCACTTTGCTTTTCAACGCGCCGTAGCCTGCCGCATCCATTTGTTCCAGCGGGATGAATTTCAAACTTGCGCCGTTGATGCAGTAGCGCAGGCCGCCTTTGTCTTGCGGGCCGTCGGCGAAGACGTGTCCCAAGTGCGAATCGGCGGCATGGCTGCGCACTTCGGTGCGGCGCATGTTGTAGCTGAAATCGTCGTGTTCGGTAACGGCGGCGGCGTTAATCGGGCGGGTGAAGCTCGGCCAGCCGCAGCCGGAATCGAATTTGTCGGCGGAGCTGAACAGGGGTTCGCCGCTGACGACGTCCACATAAATGCCGGGTTTGAACAGATGGTCGTATTCGTGGCTGAAGGCGTATTCGGTCGCGCTTTTTTGGGTCACTTGGTATTGCTCTTCGGTCAGGATGCGTTTGAGTTCGGCATCGCTGGGTTTTTTATACGTTGCCGCGTCGAAGCCTTTGCCTTGCGGGGCGGCTTTGGTTTTGCCCGGCAGCGGTTCGTCGGCTTTGCGGATGTCGATGTGACAGTAGCCGTTGGGGTTTTTAATCAGGTAGTCCTGATGGTATTCCTCGGCGTCGTAGAAGTTTTTCAGCGGCTCGTTTTCGACGACGAGGGGCTGTTTGTATTTTTGCTGCTCGCGTTTGAGGGCGGCGGCAATGACGGCTTTTTCGGCGGGATCGGTGTAGTACACGCCGCTGCG
Source organism: Neisseria sp. HMSC065D04 (assembly GCF_001815675.1). NCBI lineage: Bacteria > Pseudomonadati > Pseudomonadota > Betaproteobacteria > Neisseriales > Neisseriaceae > Neisseria > Neisseria sp. HMSC065D04. The sequence continues at coordinate 7,549 of NZ_KV821539.1, read as the reverse complement.
GTATTGCGTGCCGGTATCGTTGCCTTGTTTGTTGAGGCTGGTCGGGTCAACGACGCGGAAATAGTATTGCAGGATGTCGTCGAGGCTGAGTTTGTCGGCATCGTAGGTCACTTTGACGGTCTCGGCATGACCCGTATCGCGGTAGGACACGTCTTCGTAGCTCGGGTTTTTCGTTTTGCCGTTGGCGTAGCCGGATACGGCGTCCACCACGCCGTCTATGCGTTGGAAATAGGCTTCCAAGCCCCAGAAGCAGCCGCCGGCGAGGTAGATGGTGCGCGTGTTCATGATTTTTGAATCCTTTTTCTGTGTGTCGGGTTTGTAGAACGCGTTTTTCAGACGACCTAAATCGGCATTCGGGTCGCGGATTAACGCCAATGCCTGCGCTTCGTTGATACTGCCTTTGACGATGCGCTGCACATCGCCGTCTTTACCGATTAACGCCCAAGAAGGGTAAACGCTGATATTCAGGCTTTGGGCGATGGTGCCGCCGTTGTCGGTCACGACGGGCAGCTTGGGATAGTTCAAACCGGCATACCATTTTTGGAAGTCGCCGTCTTTTTTCTCGTGCAGAAAGCCCGGAGACGCGACGGTAATCAGGTTGACGGAGCTGAACCGCTTATCCTGTGCCCATTTTTCGGTCTGCCCCAATTCGGACAAACACAAAGGACACCAGCTCGCCCAGAATTTAATCAGGGTCGGTTTGTCTTTTTTCAAATAAACGCTGGCGGGGCGGTTGTCCGCGGTTTTCAAAGTGGACAAAGTGTGCGGCACGGTCGCGGCTTCGGCATCGGCAATTTTGGGCGAACAAGCACCCAGTGCAAACAGACAGCCAAACTTGGCGCAAAGGGAAAAGAAGGTACGGGGTTTCATCTCTATGTTTCCTGTGTGGACGGTTTGTATGATTAGACGTTGGGAATGCCCAAACCTTACAGCCTTGCACATAAAAAAGCAAAAGGTCGTCTGAAAACAAACGTCCATATTATAGTGGATTAAATTTAAATCAGGACAA
>NZ_KV821539.1:0-6440 GCF_001815675.1 Neisseria sp. HMSC065D04 | reverse complement strand
GCCGTACTGGTTTAAAGTTAATCCACTATATTAAATTTGCATTCTCAAACGGCATTTCCATTGCAGCGGCGGCATAAAAGGCATACACTGACTACACGCGACTACAACAACAGGAGAACTTGAAATGAAACAATTGGCCATGTACATCAACGGACGCTTTGAAAACGATTTCAACGGCGAATGGCGCGATGTATTGAACCCGTCCACTGAAGAGGTCATCGCCCGCGAACCCAAAGGCGGCAAAGCGGACGTTGACCGTGCCGTAGCGGCGGCGCGTGCGGCGCAACCGGCATGGGAGCGGCTGCCTGCGGTCGAACGCGGCGCGTATTTGCGCAAAATCGCCCAAGGCATACGCGAACGCGCCGACGAGTTGACCGACACCATCGTTGCCGAAGGTGGTAAAACCAAAGACTTGGCGCGCGTGGAAGTCATGTTCACCGCCGACTATCTCGATTACCAAGCCGAATGGGCGCGCCGTTATGAAGGCGAAATCATCCAAAGCGACCGCCCGCGCGAAAATATTTTATTGTTCAAACGTCCGCTGGGCGTCGTGGCAGGCATCCTGCCGTGGAACTTCCCCTTCTTCCTGATTGCCCGCAAAATGGGTCCCGCTTTGGTCACGGGCAACACCATCGTCGTCAAACCCAGCAGCGTGACCCCGATCAACTGCCACATCTTCGCCGAAATCGTCGATGCGGTCGGACTGCCCGCAGGCGTGTTCAACGTCGTGAACGGTCCCGGCGCGGAAATCGGCAACGCCTTGTCCGCCCATCCGCAAGTCGATATGGTCAGCCTGACCGGCTCCGTCGAAGCAGGCCGCCAAGTGATGGAAGCCGCTTCCGCCAACATCACCAAAGTCTCGCTGGAACTCGGCGGCAAAGCGCCCGCCATCATTTTGAAAGACGCGGATTTGGACTTGGCAGTGAAATCCATCTTGGCTTCGCGCGTCGGCAACACCGGTCAAATCTGCAACTGCGCCGAGCGCGTCTATGTCCACAGCAGCCTGAAAGACGCGTTCATTGAAAAAATGACCGCCGCCATGAAAGGCGTGCGCTACGGCAATCCTGCCGAAGCCGAAGCAGGCGCGCTGGAAATGGGCCCGCTGATTGAAGAGCGCGCCGTCAAAGCCGTTGCCGAAAAAGTGGAACGCGCCGTCAAACAAGGTGCGACGCTGGTCTGCGGCGGCAAACGCGCCAAAGGACGCGGCTACTTCTTCGAACCGACCCTGCTGACCGACACCGACAACAACATGGACATCATGAAGGAAGAAACCTTCGGCCCCGTCCTGCCTGTTTCCACTTTCGACACGCTCGACCAAGTCATCGCCTTGGCAAACGACTGCGAATTCGGTCTGACCAGCTCCGTGTACACCACCAACCTGAACGAAGCCTTCTACGTCACCCGCCGCCTGCAATTCGGCGAAACCTACATCAACCGCGAAAACTTCGAAGCCATGCAAGGCTTCCACGCGGGCTGGAAAAAATCCGGCATCGGCGGCGCAGACGGCAAACACGGTTTGGAAGAATATCTGCAAACCCAAGTCGTTTATCTGGAAACCAATATTTGATAACGCCTTGATGTGTTGACATAAAAAGGTCGTCTGAAAATTTTCAGACGACCTTTTTCTATGTTCGGACGCAACGATTAAGGCGGGACACGAAACATCATCGCGACGGTTCAAACCAGACGATTTGTCCTTTATCGATATGTATCGGCACGGTATCGCCGGCGGGTAGCTGTCCGGCGGGCAGAAGGGTAGTCAGTTCGCCGTATTCGGGGTGGGCGAAGGTCAGACGCAGGCTGTCGGGCAAGGGGGTGAGGGACAGGATGCGGCAGGGTGTGCCTTGCGGGTCGGGACGGATGGCGTGTGTCGGGATGTGGCGCGCATCGTCGGTGTTGGGCAGCCCGAGCAGGCGGGCGGCCTGGGCGTTGGCGGGGCGGCGGAAGAGTTCGGCGGGCGTACCGTATTGGAGGATGCGCCCTTCGTGCATGAGGGCGATATGGTCTGCCAGCGCGGCGGCTTCTTCGGGGGAGTGGGTCACGAGGACGGCGGGGATGTTTTGACGGCGGATGCTCTCGTCGGTCAGGCGGTAGAGGTTGTGGCGCAGGTGGGTATCGAGGCTGGAGAAGGCTTCGTCCAAGAGGAGCAGGGAGGGTTTAATAATCAGAGCGCGGGCGAGGGCGAGGCGTTGCTGTTCGCCGCCGGAGAGGCTGCCGGGTTTGCGGCGGGCTTCGTTTTCCAAACCGATGTCGCGCAGCGCCTGCATGGTTTGTGCTTCGATTTCGGCTTTGGGCAGGCGGCGCATTTTGAGTCCGAAGCCGACGTTTTCTTGGGCGGTCAGGTGCGGGAGCAGGGCGTAGTCTTGAAACATCAGCGAGACGTTGCGTTTTTCGGGCGGGACGGCGGTGATGTCCTGCCCGTCCAGCCAGACTTCGCCGCTGTCGGGCTTGACGATGCCGGCAATGATTTTGAGCAGGGTGGATTTGCCGCAGCCGGAGCGTCCGAGGACGGCGAGGGTTTCGCCTGCGGAGACGGTCAGGCTGATGCGGTCGGCGACGGTTTTGCTGTCGAAGCGTTTGCAGATGTCGGTAAGTCGGAGCATGGGTTTCAGACGACCTTTTGGGAATCGGGAAAGGAAAACGGCGGGGGTTAACGGGTTTGCTTATTGTTTTATAGTGGATTAACTTTAAATCAGGACAAGGTGAGGTAACGCCGTACTGGTTTAAAGTTAATCCACTATATTTTTCGGCGTTCAGCGGCAAAGGCTGTCCAGCCATAGGCTTAGCGGGTGCTGCCTGTCGAGCACGCCGTAGCGTTTGAGGGCTTCTAGGGTAACGAGCTGGGCATCGTGCATCATGGTTTGGGACAACATGGTTTCGATGATTTGCGAAACGTTCATCAATTCAAACCCTGCGACTTCGCCGTCTTGGTTTTCGGGGCGGACGGATTCGGGCAGGATAATGTCGAAGATGTGCAGGATTTCGTTGTGGATGCCTCGCGATACGGGGCGCAGGCTGTGGATTCGGGCGGCGGCTCGGAGGTTGTCGAGGGCGGGCGGCATCAGTCCGGCTTCTTCTTCGCTTTCGCGGCAGACGGCTTCAAACGGGGTTTCGCCGCTGGCAATGCCGCCGCCGACGAGGTTGTCGAGTTTGTCGGGATCGACGGCTTTGTGCGGGCTGCGGCGGCCTATCCAAAAATGCCAGCTACCGTCGGTTTGCACCAATCCGTTGAGGTGGACGGCTTGGCTCATGAGTCCGAACGGGCGGAAGGCGGCGCGTTCCAACGCAAAGAGAACCTTGCCCGCGTCGTCGCACACGTCAAACTTTTCGTCGCGCCAGCCGTGCAGCAGTCCGAGGCTTTTCCATTCGTGCGCCAAGTGCTGCAAACTGTCGCCCATCGCCAGCCAGTTGTCCGTTTGCAGGCAGAGGTCGTCTGAAATTTCAGAAAGCCCTTCCTGCCAGTCTTGTTTGATCCGTTCGCGCCAAAGCGGATTCAGACGACCCAAAGCCAGTCCGTTCAGATAGAGCGTGTTCCAGTCGTCCGACGCACCGTAACTTGCCCGCGCCCAATCGTAGAGCGCGTCGTGGGTGCGGCGGTCGATCGTTTCGGAAAAACAAGGGTGCGAAGACATGGCTGTTCCTCAATCCAATCAATACATAATCATAAAGCGGATTGTATCTGCTCCGCTTCAATTTGCAACCAGTCCCGCCCGCAATCAGGCAGCACACGCTGCAAAGCCAAACCGCCCGAAAACCGCTATAATCGTCCCATTCTTTCGGAGGTCCAACACCATGAGCGAATTGAGCGAAATTCTCGCCTATAACCAAAATTTTGTCGAATCGGGCGAATACGAAAAATATTTCACTGACAAATATCCCGGCCGCGAACTGGCCATCCTGTCCTGCATGGACGCGCGCATCATCGAGCTGCTGCCCGACGCGCTCGGACTGAAAAACGGCGACGCCAAGCTCATCAAAAACGCCGGCGCAGTCGTTACCCATCCTTGGGGTTCCGTCATGCGCAGCCTTCTGGTCGCCGTGTTCGAACTCAAAGTCAAAGAAATCATGGTCATCGCCCACCACGACTGCGGCATGAAGGGGCTGAACGCCGCTGGTTTCCTTGAAAAAGTACACGAAAGCGACATCCCCGACGACCGCATCGAAACCCTGCGCAACGCCGGCATCGACCTCGACGACTGGCTGACCGGTTTCGAAAACGTAGAAGACAGCGTCCGCCACACCGTCAAAGTCATCCGCAACCACCCGCTCATGCCCGCCGACATCGCCGTCCACGGACTCGTCATCCATCCGACCACCGGCAAACTCACCCTCATCGTCGACGGCAGTCCCGAAGCAAAAAGCCTTTCAGACGACCCCGCCAACCCATAAACCTGATAGGTCGTCTGAAACCCAAACAGAGCGCACACCACACCCAAGGACACCCATGAAAAACATCGGACTTTTCGGCGGCACCTTCGACCCCATCCACAACGGCCACCTCCACATCACCCGCGCCTTCGCCGACGAAATCGGACTCGACACCGTCGTCTTCCTGCCCGCAGGCGACCCCTACCACAAAGACCCGTCCCGCGCCCCCGCCCAAGACCGCCTCATCATGACCGAACTGGCCATCGCTGACGACCCCCGCTTCGCCGCCAGCGACTGCGACATCGTCCGCGACGGCGCGACGTACACCTTCGACACCGTCCAAATCTTCCGCCAACAATTCCCCGCCGCCCAACTTTGGTGGCTCATGGGCAGCGACAGCCTCATGAAACTGCACACTTGGAAAAAATGGCAGACCCTCGTGCGCCAAACCCACATCGCCGTCGCCATGCGCCAAGGCGACAACCTCAACCAAACCCCGCGCGAACTCCACGCCTGGCTGGGCGAAGCCCTCCAAAACGGCAGCGTCCGCATCCTCAACGCCCCCCTGCACAACACCTCCTCCACCCAAATCCGCCAAACCCTCCAAAGCGGCAGACTTTCAGACGACCTCCCGCCCCAAGTCGCCCTCTACATCCGCGAACACAAACTGTACCAAAGCGGAAAATAGCGTAAATTCATACAGATAAGTTATAATACCGTCCAAACCCCATTTCATTCCCACCATTAGGAAAACAATGAACGAACAAGAACTGCAAGACCTGCAAAAAATGGTCGAAACCGCCGTCGAAGCCCTCGAAGACATTAAAGCCAAAGACATCTCCGTCCTCGAAACCCAAGAAAAAACCTCACTGTTCGCCCGCATGATCATCGCCAGCGGCGACAGCACCCGCCAAGTCAAAGCCCTCGCCAACAACGTCGCCGTCAGCCTCAAAGAAGCCGGCTTCGAAATCCTCAGCACCGAAGGCGACAGCGGCGAATGGACGCTCGTTGACGCAGGCGACCTCGTCGTCCACGTCATGCTGCCCGCCGTCCGCGACTTCTACGACATCGACACCCTCTGGGGCGGCGAAAAACCCAGCTTCCACGCCGGCGCGCAAAAACCCTGGCACGCCGCCGACTAAACCATCACCCCAAGCCGTCTGTGCATACAGACGGCTTTATTGCGCACACCCTACCCCCTTTGCCCAAACCGAAGCTTTCAGACGACCCCTTGACCGAACAATAACAATATCGGCTTAAGGAGTCCCGTTTCACCATCATTCAAACCCAAAGGTCGTCTGAAACCTTTCAGACGACCCCATCCGACCAAGGAAACCCATGAACATCACCGTCCTCGCCGTCGGCACCAAAATGCCCCGCTGGGTGGACGAAGCCGTCGGCGAATACGCCAAACGCTTCGGACGCGACGTCGCCTACACCCTCAAAGAAATCAAACCCGAAAAACGCGGCGCAGGCGTCAACGCCGCACAAGGCATGGCGGCGGAAGAAAAACGCATCCTCGAAGCCATCCCCCAAGGCGCATTCCTCATCGTCCTCGATGAACGCGGCAAAGCCCCGACCTCCGTCGAGCTGGCGGAACACCTCAAAAGCTGGCAGCAAAACGGCGAACACGTCTGCTTCGTCATCGGCGGCGCCGACGGCATGACCGACCACCTCAAACAACAAGCCCGCATGATGATGCGCCTCTCCAGCCTCACCCTCCCGCACGGCATGGTGCGCGTCCTGCTGACCGAACAGCTCTACCGCGCCGTCTCCATCCTCCACAACCATCCCTACCACCGCGAATAATATAGTGGATTAACTTTAAACCAGGACGGCGTTACCTCGCCTTGCCGTACTATCTGTACTGTATCTGCGGTCGTCGCCTTGTCCTGATTTAAATTTAATCCACTTATAAAAGCCGTTCCCGCAGGCAGGCTTCGTGTGTCCACCGCATAAATCGGGCGCAAGCGTATCTGTTGCGAATTTAATACATCAAGAAATAGTAAACTAGAAAATATTCAGATATTGTTTGAATGCCCGCCATAAGGACGATAAGATACCGACCTCAT
>NZ_KV821538.1:1389-3399 GCF_001815675.1 Neisseria sp. HMSC065D04 | reverse complement strand
TGTGCTGTCCCAGCGCATCGGTAATGCGCGCCAGTTGCCCTTCGGGGGTGTAGGCCAGTTTGGTTTCGTAACCGGAGCAGGGGCTGAAGAATGGGTCGTCTGAAAATTTTCAGACGACCTCAGAAGTTATTAGGTCTTAACCTAACTTATCACTATTGCGTAAAATAACTTATATTCTTGTAAATGATTGAGGATATAAAATTGTCCTTGATTCTAAGAAATCATTGTCCGCCTCAAAGTAACCAATATATTTGTATTTATCGAAACTTGTTCCTACTTGGAAAGTAAGTTGCTCATTAAAATACCATATGTATGAGTTTGGATTGTATAAATTTATATCTCTACATATTTTCTTAATTACATCATAATCTTGCTTTCTGACGGGGCTGCCTTTGAAAATTTCTTCAAGAGGTAGAGCATATGAAATATTTGGTTGAAGAGAGGCTATTTTCCCATTCATATTCCATTTTGGGTATTCATTAGGTATGCCTAGATCTTGTGCAAAGTTTGAGGTATTTGCTTGACTAACTCCTACGTATCTATCATATTCATCTATGCTTTCATAATGACCAAGCCATAGATGGTAAAAATTTGAATTATACATATAAAATCCTAATCCTATTTTAGTTACATGAATCTTTACATTTAGATTTAAATCCTTTCCCTCCCTGGCGAATTGGTTTTAAGTTATTTTCAGTGAAATCATAGATATTTCCAGTAGATAATTATTTAATAATAAATCCATCTAGGTGGTAGCGCACAGTTTGGTGACGGGCTGGTGCAGAATGTCGTACTGGGTATCGCGCAAGTTGGTTTTGGGTGCTCTATTCTTTGGATAGTATTTTCCATTGAAGCTGGGTGATAAGCTGGTCTTTTTCGTTGTAGTTTAGTCAGGTAAGGGGGTATAGGCAAGGTCGTCTGAAAATCAATTTCAGACGACCTTGATGTTTTGTTGGGTCTCGCCCCAACCTACGCTTGCTGAAAATTTTCAGACGACATTGCCAAGTTGTGGAGGCTAAATACAATATATATAATAAATTTTTTAAATTAAATTTATTATACCTGTTGCATTTTAATGTAGTTTTCGAATATTTCTATATTTGTTAGTTTTTTTATTTCGATTAAAAAATAGGTGTCTAATAAATCAAGAAAATCGAAATAATTTTGTTTATCTTTATTTTCATCAAAATTTATCCCTTTAATTAAAAATGAGTACTTAGGAAATAGATTCTCTAATCTTAAAATAAGATCCGCTCCCCAAGAAATTTCTTTTGGCGAAATATTAGGAGAAGTTTTTTTTGCATAAAGATTAAAGTAATATTGCTTAGAGTATTTACTTTTTTGAATATTAAACATACATTGAATATGACTATTATTATAGAAATAATTCGAGGTATTCAATTTCAAAAAATCATTTTTTTTTAAAATAGCTCTTAACTCTTTAAAAAAAATTTTCTCAAAATCAGCATTCATGTTGAATTTGTCCTTATTACACTTTAAATTTTAGGAAATTTTAGGTTTATGGTTTATAAAGATCAAGTATACCTTTCCATTTCCCTTTGCAAGAATCAGGGCCTTCACTATTAAGAACTCTCACATAGTTATTTAATTGTTTATTTCCCTTACATCTTCCTGATTTTGTATCAGGCTTTAATTCACGCACAATACAATTTTTATAGTCAATTGCATCAAATCGGTATAATTTCCCTGACTTTGTTCTAAAACTACTTTCAAAGTCATATCCACCACCTAATGTAAGTGAGTAATTTTTATGAGCTCTTTTCCCAACTTCAATTGCTGCTTTAACAACGGGATTCGCAGCTCCTTTTGCTAATCCTAGAAAGTCTACCCAAATTTGTACATTAGGTGCAAACCAATAAAGATTCTCCCCACCATATAACCCAATCGGGTCCTGATTTACAAACCGACCCGCATCAGGCTCGTAATACCTGAAGAAGTTGTAATGTAGTCCTGTCTCACGGTCGGCATACTGGTTTTGCAGGCGGAAGG
>NZ_KV821538.1:307-1289 GCF_001815675.1 Neisseria sp. HMSC065D04 | reverse complement strand
TGGTTTCCTCTTTCAGACGACCCCAGCCGGTGTAGTTGCCGAACCACAAGAGGTTGCCGTCCTTATCGGTCATCTCTCTTGGGATGCCGATTTGATCGCAGTGGAAGTAGTTGATTTCCTGTTTGCTTTCTCCTTCTCTGTTTGTCCAATCGCGGACTTGGGCTAAAGGCTCGTAGGAATCTTGATCGGCGTAGATATAGGTATACTTGCCGTCTGGGTGGATTTCCTGCAAGAGGTGGCTGCCGTCCCAGACGAAGCGGGTTTGGTTTTCGAGGTCATTCCCGCTTAAATCATGCGGGAATGACGTTTCTGAAACTTCTTCATTTTTCAGACGACCTTTTCCTATCCTTCTGCCCAAGGCATCGTAGCTGTACGTCCACGTTTCTTTCGTGCCGTCTTTTTTGAAGATTTCGGCTTTAACCAGTTGGTCGTGCAGGTCGTAGAAATAGTTCTGTACTTCGCCGTCGGCGAGTTCGCGGTGGATGAGGTTGCCGAGGTCGTCGTAGTAATAGGTCGTGCCGTTGTAGGTTTTCAGGCGGTTGTCGGGGATGACGGAGCGGTCGTCTGAAAGCGGCGCGGCGGTTTTGCCCTCTCCCCGACCCTCTCCCACGGGAGAGGGGGTAGGGTATGGTTTGACCTTTTCCGTCGGGATGTCAAGGATATTGTGCGCGGGGTCGAAGGAGAACAGTTCGTTGCCCGCTTGGGTAATCCTGCCCAGTTTGTCGTACTCGAACTTGGTCGTGCCCGTCCGCTGGTCGGTGCTGTGGGTCAGGTTGCCGGTACGGTCGTAGCCGTAGCTGCGTTTGACGGCGGTTTGGCCATAGCCCGCCGCTACTTTGGTTTTGCCTTTGCCGCCTTCCGTCAAATCATTGAGGGTGGCGATTTGTTTTTTCAGACGACCTAAGGGGTCGAGTTCGTAACGGCTGGCGAGTTTACCCTGTGTGCGGTAGATTTCGCGGTGCAGTTTGTCGCGTTCGATGTC
>NZ_KV821538.1:0-207 GCF_001815675.1 Neisseria sp. HMSC065D04 | reverse complement strand
TGAGGGTGGCGATTTGCCGTTTCAGACGACCTAAAGGGTCAAGTTCGTAGCGGCTGGCGAGCTTACCCTGTGTGCGGTAGATTTCGCGGTGCAGCTGATCGCGTTCGATGTCGGTGATGACTTCGTCGTCGAGGCTGATTTGGTGCAGGTGACCGCTGCCGTAATACAGGTAATTGATCTGTCTGCCGTCGGGCAGGACGGTGGCGG
>NZ_KV821537.1:18081-18526 GCF_001815675.1 Neisseria sp. HMSC065D04 | reverse complement strand
GGCAGCCGCGATACCGCCTACACCCACACCTTTAGCGCCATACCCGCCCAACACGCCTTCCGTCCCGAACGCACCACCCCGCGCCCCCATATCGCCGGCACACTGCCCGCACGGGTAACTGCTGCTGAGAACTGCACCTACGCCTACATCGACGAGATGGGACGCTACCGCGTCAAACTGCCGTTTGATTTGGACGAATGGAGTCCCGGCGGCGAAAGCCGTCCCGTCCGACTGGCCAAACCCTATGCCGGTCCCGAATACGGCATCCACTTCCCCTTACACGAAGGCACCGAAGTGATGCTTTCCTTCGTCCAAGGTAATCCCGACCGTCCGTATATCTCCGGCGTCATGCACGACAGCGCCCATCCCGACCACATTCCTGCCGATTGGAACACCAGGAACGTCATCCGCACCTGGGCAAACAACAAACTCAGGATGGAAGACC